>JALVCQ010000090.1 GCA_027009805.1 Bacteroidota bacterium | reverse complement strand
CTGATAAGGCAATACGGAACGCCCGCAGCGGAATATTGGGTGGCCACCCGCCACTGGGAACATCCCATCTGGGAAATGTTCCGCCATCAAGACGGCGAGGCCTTTTATCAGGAAGAACTGGCCCAGCGGCGCCGATTCGGCTATCCCCCGATGGCACGCCTCATTTCGGTGGTTATGGCCCATCGCCGGCTGAAACGTCATCATCGAAAGATCGCCGATTTTGTGCAGAACCTTAAACAGGCTTTGGCACACGCGGAGGTGCTCTGGAACCCCGAAAAACAACTGTTTCGGGAAGGGATGTGGCAAACCGAGGTGATGATAAAACTCCCCCGACATCCGCAAGCCTACCGACGACTTAAGCAACGCCTCGCGGAAACCGTGGAACAACTCCAGCCTTCTCTGCGTCCGCTGGAAGTGTGGTTTGACGTGGATCCATGGGAGTAAAACCGAACCGGCATCCGTTCCTGCGCCCGCCCTGTAACTTTGCCGCCTTCATAGCGTTACACACATGACCAACTCAAAATCCATTTCCTGATGAGAAACTTCTGGTATAGCTTTCTGGGTGCTTTGCTCGCTTTGATTGTGATTCCTGTGCTCTTGTTTGTGTTTCTGATTGCCGGAGCATCCGCTTCCACGCTCTGGAAGAAACCTGAGGTCAAGCCGCTTAAAAAAGACGCCGTCCTCTACCTTAAGTTGGATCGGCCGCTTCCCGAGAAGTCGAAAGAGATGTCTTTCGGCTCGATAAGCTTGATGGGCGGCGACCTCGAAGAGATGTTTGCAAAGCGGCCCCTGACGTTGCGAAAGGCGCTTAAACGTCTTCGGCAGGCTGCCAAAGACCCGCATATCAAAGGCGTCTTCCTCGACCTCACGGCGATGAACCCCATCTTTTACACTCCCACGGAAGCCGTCAAGCTGATGGAAGTCCGGCGGGTGCTGGACTCTATGCGGGCCGCCGGCAAACCCATCATCGCCTATTCTGAATATGTGATGGCCCCGCAACTCTATCTGGGCGCCGCCGCCGACTCGTTTTTTGTCCATCCCGTCGGAATATCCGGCATCGCCGGCGTGAAGGCCACCTTCCTCTACATGCGCGGGCTGCTGGACAAACTGGACGTAACACCGGTCGAACTGCGCATCGGAAAGTATAAAAGCGCCGCCGAGACCATCAGCCGCCGGGAAATGAGCGAAGGACAGCGGGAACAGGCCCAGGAAATGCTCGACTATTTCTATCGTTATCTCTACCTCCAGCCCATCAAAGGGCGAATGCCGATGGCGGAAGCCGACTCGCTCATCCGAAGCGGGGCATGGCTGTTTAACGTCAAAGCCCTGGCCGACGCGGGCGTCGTGGACGGCCTCCGCACCCGCGACGAAGTGCTGGCTCTTGTGGACAAGTGGGTTGATGACGACCGGCCGATAGAGAAAAAGCTGGTGGAACTGTATGAATATCGTGGAAAAGAAAAAAGCAAGCATGCCAAAAATAAAATCGCCGTCCTCGTGGCCGAAGGCGGCATAGTGATGGATGGCAATCCTGATGAGGAAATTTCCGCCATGGACATCATCCCGCTCATTCGGAAAGTGCGTGAGGATGACGACGTGAAGGCGCTGGTCTTGCGCGTCAATTCGCCCGGCGGCGATGCATTGGCTTCCGAACTGATTCACCGCGAACTGGAACTCACCCGTCAGAAAAAGCCCGTCGTCGTCTCGATGAGCAGCCTGGCGGCATCCGGCGGCTACTACATCTCCTGCGGCGCCGACTCCATCTTCGCCTATCCGACCACCCTCACCGGATCCATCGGCGTTATCGGACTGCTCCTCAACCCCCACCGCCTCATCAAAGAAAAGTTAGACATCAATCCCTACACTCTGAAAATCGGAAAATATGCCGACCTTGGCAACATGACACGCCCCCTGACCGACGACGAAAAACGCATCCTGCTGGGCTTCATGCGCCAGATTTACGGCGTCTTCCTCCAGCGCGTGGCGGAAGGCCGCGGGCTTGATACCGCCTATGTGAACTCCATCGGCGGCGGGCGCGTCTGGATGGGCGTGCGGGCCCAGGAGAAGGGGCTCGTCGATGCCATCGGATATTATGACGATGCCGTGGCGGCCGCTGCTCAGCTCGCAGGCGTCGAAAAGTATAAAGTCGTGATGGTGCGCCGCCCGAAAAAGAAATTTTTCCTCTCACTGCTCGAAGGAATGGATGCCTCCGCCATGATGGAGTCCGTCATTCCACAGCCTTACCGCAATGCTGCAAAGACGTTGAAACACATACTTCCCACTTCCGCATCCCCCCTTTCTTCGGTCAAGCTCATCATGCCGTGGATTATCCTGAATTAGCAAGGAGGATACCCCCCAGATAGCACAAAAGCGCTCACCGCCATCCGCGGCGGTGAGCGCTTTTTTCTTTTGAACAAGGACGCTCGCTATTCAAAAATATAGCCGCCTTTTTCATCGGCCAGACGGGCCAGCGTACGGCGCGCTTCGATGGCGTTGAAGTCGGAATATTTGGTAAAGCGCTTGATGCCCAGCCGCATCATGCGCAGCGTGTCGCCCGAAGCCATAGCGGGCAGCAGATAGCGGGCGCTTCCGCCCACCAGATCGGCCGCTTCGCGCACCTTGATTTTGCAGGCCAGCTTGTAATGGTCGGGCGCGTCGCTTCCCAACGACAGCGTCCGCACCAGCGCCGACTCCGCCTCAAAAATCGCAATGAGCATATTCGCCAGCGACATCACCCATTCCTGTTCGTCCCGCAGGGCTTCCATCTTGGTCTGCACCGCCATCCCCGCCATCATCAGGAAGGCCTTTTTGAGGTTGGCGATGATGTGCTTTTCCTCATCCAGCGAACCCGCATCCCACGTTTGCCCCATGGGTGGCACCTGCATCAGCTCTTTTTGCACGGCCATAGCGGGCCCCAGCAGATCCAACTTGCCCTTCATTACCGCCCGCACCAGCATATTGATCATCAACAGGCGGTTAATTTCATTCGTCCCCTCGAAGATGCGGTTGATGCGTGCATCCCGATAGGAACGGGCGGCCGGATATTCTTCGATGAAGCCGTAGCCGCCGTGGATTTGCACGGTTTGATCCACAATATAGTCGAGCGCTTCCGAGGCCGCCACCTTGATGATGGCCGTTTCCACCGCATATTCCCGCGCCGCCCCCAACAGCGCCTGCGTCTCGTCGTCGCTTTGCGCTTTAAGGTGGTTTTCCATATCGTTAATCCACCCGCTGATGCGATAGGTGGCCGACTCGGAAAGAAACAGCCGCAGCGCCTGCTCGGCAATCTTGTGTTGCATCGCACCAAAGTCAATCAGCCGCTTGCCGAATTGTTTCCGTTCCTGTGCGTAGCTGATAGAGAGCCGATGCGCCCGCTTGC
>JALVCQ010000089.1 GCA_027009805.1 Bacteroidota bacterium | reverse complement strand
GCCCACAATCACGAAGCGGAGCGAGGCGTCCATGTGCGGCAGGACTTCATGGGCAAACCACAGGACCGCATCGACATTGGGCTGATAGTCCATCTTCCCGAAGAAGGTCACGGCGTTGGCATAGGCCGGGTCTTTTTTTTCATATTCGAGGAGGCGTTCGTTGACGCCGTGCGGCACCCACATCACCTTGGAGGAGTGAAAGTAGCGGGCTTCTTCCTTGTTAAAGAGCAGAATCCGGTCGAAAGCCCGGATGCATTCTTTTTCATAGGCGATGAGCCGGTCGTCTTCGAGGGTGTAGATGAGCTTCCAGAACCAGGAACGGGCGGCTTTGCGGGCCTGTAAATAGTTCAGTCCGATGGAATCGGCCATGTCGATGATTTTGGCGTTGGGAAGCGGCATGGCGTATTCGGCGGTGCGGACCAGCGTGGAAAAGACCAGGTCGAAGCGGGGGGCCTGTTGGCGGATATATCGGGCGATGTCGGAAAAGAAATAGTAGTTGACTTGCAGCGGTTTTTTATTGAAAAGCAGCCCGCGGAGGGTGGCCAGATAGCTCAGCCGGCGGGGCTTGTAGAATATTTTGTAGGAAAGGCCGATGTCCTGAGCCCAAGCGTGAAATCCGGCGGGAACAGGACGATCGGTCAGGGCCACAAGGTGCACGCGATAATGTGTCGCGAGAATGCGAAGTAACCAATGATTTTTCAGCCGGTCGCCGCCGATGGGCGGATAGGGCAGGCGGGAAGCCAGAAAAAGGATAGACGGAGGGGATGTGTGATTCATAAATCTACGCCGAACGCCTTCGGATGGCTTTTGCAGCACACAAAAATAGCCATCGCATCCAGCTGAGCGGACGGGGCATGCTGTATATTTGATGGGTGATGCGGAAAGTTTACACGCTCCTACAGGTGACCGAAGCGGTGCGGCGGGCCATCGACGACCGGGTGCGCGGCCAATGGTTCTGGGTGAAGGTCGAGATGGTCAAGCTGAATCACTATCCGCACTCGGGGCATTGTTATCCGGACTTTGTGGAGCGGCGGGACGGACGGGTGGCGGCGCAGATGCGCGGGATGATATGGGCGCGGGACTATGAAAAAATCGCCCGGGAGTTTCACGAGGTGGTGGGCGAGCCGCTTCGGGACGGCATGGAGCTGTTGGTGGAGGCCGGCGTGCGGTTTCATCCCGTGCATGGACTTTCATTGCAGGTCCGGCGGGTCGATCCGCACTATTCTTTGGGCGGACTGCTTCGGCGGCGCCGGGAGACCATCCAACGGTTGAAAGCCGAAGGCCTTTTCGACCAAAACCGGCAACGGCCGTTTCCTTTGCTTCCGAAGGTGTTGGCCGTCGTCTCTGTGGCGACAAGCAAAGGATATCAAGACTTTCGGGCGGTGGTGGATGCCTCGCCTTTTCCGGTGGTGCATAAGCTGTTTCCGGCCTTTTTGCAGGGTGAAGAGGCGGTCCCGTCTATTGTTCGGCAGCTTCGGCGCATCGCCCGCCATATGGATGTGTTTGACGCGGTGCTGATTGTGCGCGGGGGCGGGGGAGAGGTGGGCCTCTCAGCTTACGACGCCTATCCGTTGGCGCACGCCATCGCTGCACATCCTTTGCCTGTGCTCACCGGCATCGGACATTCCACCAATCAGACGGTGGCTGAGCAAGTCAGCTGGCGCAGTTTTATCACGCCCACCGACATGGCCCGCTTTGTGGTGGGGCGTTTTGAAGAGGCTGCGGCATATGCAACGGATGCCGCCGGCCGGCTGCATCATAGTGTGGCGCGCATCTTACGTGAAGAAAGTGTCAACCTGATTCGACGAGGGGGACGGCTTCGAGTCATCACTTCTCACCGGTTGGGACGTGAGGCCCAGCAGGTGGCGGATTGGAAGCGGCGGATGCGTCTGGCTGCGGCGCGGCGGATGGAAAAGGCCCGACAACACCTCTACGGCATGGAGCGGGCTATCCATGCCCTTTCGCCCCGAAATGTGTTGAAGCGGGGGTATGCACTGGTCGAGTTAAATGGAAAAATCGTCACATCCGCAGCGATGCTGCGGGAAGGCATGGTCATCCGGACGATTTTCTCCGACGGCCGTGCAGAAAGTATCGTATTACAAACGCAAAAAGAAGAAGACCATGACGGAAGAGAAACTGACGTATGAACAGGCTGTGCAAGAGCTGGAAGACATTCTGGAAGCCCTCGAAAAAGGAGACGTCGGTATTGATGAGTTGAACGAACGGGTAAAGCGGGCGGCTTATCTGCTTGACCATTGCCGGCGGGCCCTTCGGGAAGTAGAGGAAAGTGTGATGGAAGTGATTAAAAACATGGAAGCGGAGGACTCGGATGAGACGGAAAGCGCAGCGGAAGAGGGCCCTTTTTAAGCGGTGCTCGGCCGAAGATGAAAGAGCAGCTTTTCTTCGAAATAGGGAAGCGGCAGCCATTTTTTGAGGGGGTACACCGTCAGGCGCCCGGGCCATCGTTGCAGGTAGGGGGCGGCGTCGCCGCCGCTGAAATACCACCATCCGGCGGATGCCGCAGAAGAGGCATCCACGTTTTTTTTCGTCAGGGCCACCAATCGGGAAAACTCCGTCACCGCCCGGCCGGTCACCACCGTATAGCTGTCGGTGTGTTCTTCGATGCGTTGGTGCAAGGCCCGGACGTTTTTCAGCGACAGTTCTTCAATAAATTTCCATAACATACGCACCTTGCGGAGGGTGCTGTCAATAAGGGTGATGTGGGCATCCGGAAAGAGAACAGCCAGCGGAATGCCCGGCAATCCGCCGCCTGTGCCCACGTCTAAGATGTGTTCTGTTCCGGTGAAGCGGCCGGTCTTGACGGGAACAAGCGAGGGCAGAATATGATGCGGCCACACATTTTCAATGTCTTTTCTGGATATGAGATTGACCTTCCGGTTGGCTTCGGTCAGCAGCTCGGCATATCTGCTCAGCTGTGCCCACTGGGCGGGGGACAGCTCGGGGAAAAGGGAAGCGGGGGAGGGAAGCAATTAATATTCGTCTTCGTTGAAGAAGAACTCGTCGTGCGTGGGAAAGTCAGGCCAGATATCTTCGATGCCCTCATAGATTTCTTCTCCTTCCAGATGTTGCAGATTCTCCACGACCTCGATGGGGGCACCGGTCCGGATGGCATAGTCGATCAGCTCGTCTTTGGTGGCCGGGAATGGTGCGTCTTCCAGATAAGAAATAAGTTCCAGCGTCCAATACATAGGGCCTTTTCCACTTTTAAGGCGGGCGAAATTACACTTTCTCGGAAAGAAAGTTGTTTTTCTCCACTTTTCCCTTCGCCCCGCGGAAAAAGTGGAGGATTTGCGGCATGTCTTTATCCATATCGCCACTGACGTAAAAAGGTTCCGAAAAGGCCAGCGTTCGGGTGGCGTAGTCGAGCCGGGCCAGCACGAGGGGGATGCCTGCCAGCCGGGCCATGTGATAGAATCCGGTGCGCAGGCGGGAGACCTTTTTCCGGGTGCCTTCCGGCGTGATGGTCAGCACCAGCGCCGGCTCTTTTTTGAACGCCTGAACGGCAAGGTCCACGTAGCTCAGCCCGCCGCTGCGATCCACCGGATAGCCGCCCACGGCTTTAAGAAACCAGCCCAGCGGCGGAAAGAAAAGCTCTTTTTTGATAAAGACTTTGATGTGGCGCATGCCCAGCGCCCATTTGAAAAGCAGGCCGATGATAAAATCCCAGTTGGACGTATGCGGCATTTCCACGATGATGAACTTTTTTAGCTCATGCGGATAGCGCCCGCGGGCTTCCCATCCGGTGACTTTCAGGAGGCCTCTGGCCAGAAGGCGGTGGATCATGAATGTTCGATTTGAAAGGATAAATCCACTCGCTTGGAGGGGCGGTGGATGGCTGAGGTGGAGATAAAGGGCACGCCGGTGCGGGCGTATGCTTCCAGGTTGTCTTCGGTGATGCCGCCCGATGCTTCCATGGGGATGTGTTTTCCGAAGCGTTGGACGGCGGCCCGCACCTCGTCGGGCGTGAAGTTGTCGAGCAAGAGCCGATGCAGGTGCGGGAAATAGGGGGCCGCCTGCTCGATGTCTTCGAGGCTGCGCACTTCGAGGACCACAGCCTTTCGGAGCCGGCGCTGTTGGAGATAGTCGAGCACCTTTTCGATGGCGGGGGCCATGCCGCCGGCGGCGTCGATGTGATTGTCTTTGATCATCAGTTCGTCGGCGAGGTTACGGCGGTGGGCCCGGGCCCCGCCGACGGTCGTGGCCCATTTTTCCAGCCAGCGGAGGCCGGGCGTGGTCTTGCGGGTGTCTAATAAGACGGTCCCGTAAGGGGCCGCCTTCTGTTGAAGGTGGTGGGCCTGTGTGGCAACGGCCGATAGATGATGGAGCAGGTTCAGGCAAAGGCGTTCAAAGGCCAGGAGTTGGATGGTGGGGCCGTTCAGGAGGGCCGCCGTTCGGCCGGACCGGAGCGCCGTTCCGTCAGTCAGCAACGGCCGGAAATCGACTTCCGTATATCGTTCCCAGATGTAACGCACCGGCATCATCCCGCATAGAATGCCGTCCGACTTGCTGATGATACGGGCCGTGGAGGTGTGATGCGGCGGAAAAACCGCTTCCGAGGTGAGGTCGCCCTGCTGCAGGTCTTCCGCTATCAAATGGGCAACGAAACCATCGAACCAGAGCCGTTCGGAGAAGTCCTGTAAGAACGGCGGAACGGACAACCCCATTATTGATAGTCAATCCGGATCTCCTGAATAACGGGGCCGTCGGCGGTATTTTTCTGAAACACATATACCCGATAGGGCTCGTCTCCCTGCGCCACGCCAATGAAATAAAACGCATCGGGCCCGCCCATGCCCTGATGAAGGAGCGAAAAACTCCGAATTTGATGCGACGTCAGGAAGTTTTTAAGGATAACCACGGCCTGCGTGCGGTTGTAAATGCCTTCTTGTTCCGGCAAGTGGAGCTCTACCTGCGGCGCCATGATGGGCGTAAGGGTGATGACCTCCCCCGTCTGAAAGGCTCGCACAAAGGCCGGGTGCAACCCCTGGGCTCCGCTTTCTTGCGCGGATGCCGAGAAAAAACATAGGTTAAGACCTATGAAAAGAAAAAGAAGACGTTTCATCATTCATGGCGAGTTTTATCCAGCATGATGCCTCCCACGAGGCGTTCATGCAAGCAAATGTAACAAATCTTCATTCGGTGCCGAGCTGTTCCGATATCCATCTCAATAGTTCTTCCTGCCCTTCCTTAGAAACAACGGAGACGGGGATGATCATTGGTATAACGGCCAGCGTTTTTTTCAGGGCCGCTTTGAAACGTTGCAAAGACTGGGCCAGTTGGTTGCGGGAGAGCTTGTCTATTTTGGTAAAGGCAATGGTCAGAGGCACGGGAAGGAGCAAGAGCCGCTGAAGGGTGTCGAGGTCGATGCGTTGCGGGGGAATGCGGCTGTCCACCAGATAGAGCATGCCTGTGAGGGCGGTCCGTTGATGGAGGTATCGCCATATTTCCTGTTCCCAACGTCGCCGTTGTGCGATGGAGACTCTGGCATATCCCAGTCCGGGCAGGTCGGTGATTCGCCACTGGTCGTTGATTCGATACAGGTTAAAGGTTCGGGTTCGGCCGGGCTGCCGGCTGGTGCGGGCGAGCTGCTTTTGCCTTGTCAGCATGTTGATCAGCGACGACTTGCCGACGTTGGAGCGGCCCCAGAAGGCAAATTCGGGCAGTGAGGGGGCGGGGAGTTGCCCATACGTGGGAAAACTTCCTTCAAAAACCGTTTTCTGGATGTTCATGAGTCGGCAAGCTGTTGTCGGGCGGTTTGATATCCCAGCTCCCACCATTGTTTCATCTTCTGTGCGTCGAATACCAGCGGGTTGGCGGTCAGTTCATAGGGCGTATAGAAAAGGCGCAGGTGCACGTCGAATGCGCCGGCCTGAAGCTGCCCCAGCTTGACGTCGGTCTTATAGATGCGGTGCATCATCGTATCAGACAGTTCAAGCAGCAGAATAAAAGGGTTGGTGATGGGACGGACGTCCCATTCCCGTTTCTTGGGTTGCAGGATGACAGCGTCCACATGAGCGGCCCCCATTCGGATGGCTTGCTGAATGGGAATGTAGGACGTAAATCCGCCGTCGCCGTAGAAATAACCGTTTTTCTCATAGAGGCTCATAAAGGGCAGGAAGTTGGCGGAGGCCCACATCCACTCGGTGAACTGTTCGTAGTCATAGTCCCGGATGGATTTGTATTCGACGCGCCGCAGGGAAAGATTGGAGACGGCCACGACGATTTCTTTTCCGCTGTAAAGGATCTTTTCGTAGTCGGCGGGTGGAAAGAGCCGCCGGATCAGGTGGAGCAGGGGCGTGGAGTCGCCGAAAGTGGCGCTGCCGCGGGCAAACATCCGGATGGTATTCCAGTGGTTGATGCTCACCTCCCCATCCTCCCGAATGATGAAGGGGCTGACCCGAAAAATGTCGTTCTGTGTGATACTTACGTATGCGTTGAAGAGGCGTTCGGTGTTGTCGAGGGCCACAAAGGGGAGAATAAGGGCGCCCGTAGAAGTGCCCAGCATTAGGTCATAGTCGTAGTTTTTTTCTTTGAGCAAGTAATGGCAAATGCCGCCGGCAAAGGCGCCTTTGCTTCCCCCACCGGAGATCACGAGGGCGCGTCGGTCCATGCGTGGATTTTATGAATAAACGATGAGCGGGATGGAAATGTGGTGAAGCAATTGATACGTAAAACTCTTCTGGAAGAGAATGTCGAAGATTCCTTTGTGTTGATGACGAATGCCGATGAGGTGAATGTCTGTTTCGGCGATGTATGCTGAAAATTGCTCGTTCACCCGTTTCATGTCCGCCGCTGGAATTTCATGATATTGGGCGTTGACGCCCCAGCGGGCGAGGGCCCATTGCAGGGTGCTGACATATCGGTCGTGAAGGGGATGCGATTTTTCCGTATGGTGAATGTGAACGTAAGCTGCGGCGGCGGATAGGCGGTCCGACAGCCGGGCGAAATCTCCCAACGGGAACAAGGTGTCGTTGTCGAGCGAAGAGGCATAAGCCGTTCGGGCGGGCATTTGAAGGGGGGCTTTTGCCGGCACCACCCACATCGGCCACTCGATGCGGTCAATCAGGTCCCGCACGGTGCCGCCGAGAAGCGTTTCCCATACCGAGGACTGTCCCCGGGCGCCCGCCACCACATAGTCCGGCTTCATGGCTCGGGCTTTGCGGGCGGTTTCTTCCACGGTGAACCCCATCGCATAATCGAGCTCGATGGTGGCTTCCGGATATTGCTTCGCAAGCCCCGCTTGCAGCTCTTCAAGTGCTGTTTGGACTTCCGTTCGTGCCGACTCGATGGCGGCCTGATATACCTCTGAGGGCATCTCCACGTCGATGACGGGCAGCTGATAAACGTGAAACAGCGACACGAGCCCCTTCTGGTGGTGGGCCACCATGCAGGCATATTCCACGGCATGCCGGGCGGCATCCGAAAAGTCGGTGAGGGCAAGCAGGCGCATATAGCGTTTGTTTGATGCAAACTTAACGCCCATGTATTGAAGCCGTTTTTTTGATGTGTTTGGGCGTGCCCCCTCGCCTTCGGCTCGGGGTCGGGCCCCTTCGGGCTCGCTGTTCGCTCGGCCCGCCCACCATCCCAACCCACACCCTACGCCACCCGCGTGGCTTCGACTCCGCTCAGCCAGCGGGTGTTTCCCATGGGCGACAGTCCCTGAGCTTGTCGAAGGGCGGTCCGCCTCGGCGGACTTTGGTACCTTCAAGCGTTCGATGACGTCCTTTTTCCAGCGGGGCCGCCCGCCAGAAAATAGCGCTCGCTTTTTCGGACAATCTGTTGGTTGTCGAGCAGGGCCCGAAGGGCTTCGTTCAGCTGTCGGTCGGGCACTTGCAACTGTCGGGAAAGTTCCCGCCAGCGTAAGGGGCGGACGGCAAGGGCTTTTAGAACGGCCGTCTGAACCGGATTCAGCGCGCCGGAAGCGTCGAGGCACACGTCACAATGGCCGCAATAGGGCGCGGCTTCCTGACCGAAATATTCGAGGAGCACGGCCGTTCGGCATCGGTCGGTCTGCGTGATAAAAGCGGCAAGGTCTTGCGCTTTCCGGCGTTTGACTTCCTCTCGGGTGCTTAGCAATGTTTCGATTTCGGGATGCACGGGAAAATGGTCGGGATGGGGACGGGGGGCCGGCATGTAAATCCAGTCGGTATGGGCGTTGATTTCCAGTTCGATCAGCCCGCTGCTGTGAAGGGTTTCCAGCTGCCGCCGGATGGTGAGCGGCCTGAGTCGCAACGCCTCGGCTGTTTTGTCGATGCTGATGGTTATCCACGTCTCCCGGAGGGCGTAGGCGCGCAGTAGGAGCTGGATGAGCGGTTCGTATGCCGGATGTCGGAGGGCGTAGTCATAAAGCTCTTGGGGAGTGGCCCGGCTGCGGATGCGGTGGGGAAGGCTGAGATTTCCCTGATAGCTGAGCAGTTCGAGGTCTTCCAGAAAGGTGAATGCATCCAGTACCTGTTGCGGCGTATAGTCTCGCAGTTCTCGAAGAAAAGCGCCGAGGTCGAAAGATATGGGACGGTCGGCCTGATGTCCGTAAGGGATGCCCAGCCGGAGCATGAGGCGGTCGTATATGATGCGCAGGTCTTCGTAGGTGAGGGGATGGCGGGCGGCGTTTTGAACGAGCTGTTCTTCTTCGCCGGGGGTGAAGAGCGTGACGGCATAGGCGCGCTTGCCGTCTCGGCCGGCCCGGCCTGCTTCCTGAATATAACTTTCGATGCTTTCGGGGAGTTGTCCGTGGATGACGAGGCGGACGTCGGGCTTGTCGATGCCCATGCCGAAGGCGGTGGTGGCGGTCATCACCCGTGTGGCGCCTTTCATCCATTGTCGGTATTTGTGGTGTCGTTGACCATGGGGTAATCCGGCGTGGTAATAGTCGGCTTCGATGCCGGCTTTTCGAAGGTAGGCGGCCCATTGTTCCGTGCGGCGCCGGCTTCGGAGGTAGATGATGGCGCTGCCGCTCACTTTTCGTAAGATTTCGATGGCCTTGCTGATTTTATTCGCCGTGGGGCGGACGGCCAGGATGATGTTCTTGCGTTCCATATCGGCCTGGAAGACCTGCGGGGCCTGCATGCCCAACCTTTCGATGATGTCTTTGCGGGTTTCCGGTGTGGCGGTGGCGGTAACGGCCAGCAAGGGCACTTCGGGAAGGGTTTCTCTGAGGCGGGCTATCTTGCGGTAGGCCGGGCGGAAGTCGTGCCCCCACTGGGAGATGCAATGGGCCTCATCGACCGCCGTCAGCGAGACCCGCCAGTAGGAGAGGCGGCTTAGAAAGTCTTGCCTGCGAAGCCGTTCGGGCGAGACGTAAAGCAGCTTGATGCGCCCGTCGGCGCAGGCGTCATATACTCGTTCGCGTTCCGGTTCGGAAAGGCCGGCGTGGAGGGCCGCAGCCGGGATATGGCGTCGCCGCAGGGCCGCCACTTGATCCCGCATCAGGGCCACCAGCGGCGAAATCACCAGCGTGAGCCCGGGCAACAGTAGTGCAGGCACCTGATAGCAGATGGACTTACCGCCGCCGGTGGGCAGCAGGGCCACCGTGTCGTTTCCCTTTAAGACCGAATCAATGACGGCATCTTGGGGCGGGCGGAATGACGAATATTTCCAATATTTACGAAGGACCTCCAGCGGCGTATAAAGGCGCTCAGCCATTAAGGGAGGTTGACCACTTTCAGGTCTTTGGGGTAGGAAACGCTGAAGTCGAGCGTCCAGCTCTTCCGACTGTTGGCATTGACGGAATAGGGCCATTTGATGATGCCCGTGGCGGCATCCTCTACGCCATTGCCCGGTCGGGTGCTCACTTTGACCCGCCGGTCGGTCGATATAGGAATCTGATCGATGGTTAACGTTTTGACTTCCCAGCTGTAATGGTTTTTCAGCGTGTATTGATAGCGATAGTTGACGGTGATGGTGCCGCCGAGGCTGGGGCCGCGTCGCTCTTTCTTCAACAGCTTTTTCTGAATCCGAATTCGTTCATCATTGCCCAATGCTACGGTCAGCTCATTATCGGCTGTGAAGGGGTTGATCGACACCTGCCCGTTATAGCGCCCGTTGATAAATACCTTCGCCGGCGCCTTGATGAGCCGATATTGGTCCACCTTACGTACGCGAGCGGTTAGGATGGCGTTGCGACTGCGGGACGGGTAAAGATGATATTCAAACGTTGCCTCTGGTGAGATGATGCGCAGCACCATGGGAATTTGTGTTCCTGTGGAGGGGATCACAGGCGGATGCAGGATACGAAACTCATGGAGCAGGGTGCTTTGTTGTTCGGATATTTCCGGTTTGCCGGTTGCTCTTGCCATGTCGGATTCGGGCATGGCGGCGGCGGGCGCATAGGTCCGCATTGCTTTTTCTTTCCCGGGCTCCCTGATGAGAAGATACCACGGCGTGAGTCGGGGCACGTAGAGATATTGATGTGGTGTGGCGTTGGTGAGAATCAGCGTGTCGGTATGCCAGTCTTTGCCTGTGGTTTGCCGGATGTTGCCCATGAGCATCCAGCTGAGGCGGTTTTTGTTGGGCATCGCCGTGATGCGATATTCCGGAGACCATGCGGCGTTGCTCACCAGAAAATCCAGCCTTATTTGCACAGCCTTGCGGTTGTTCATCCGAATATGAAGGGCGATCTCTCCCTCTTTGAGATAGGGGCGGCTGGCGGCCTGCCAGCGCTCTTGCCAATAGCGTTGTTTTTCTTGCGCCTTACTCAGACGTTGATTCACAATGCTGATTTGACGAAGCAGCCACCGGTTCTTTTGGTCGAAATAATTGAATACTTCATCGATGTCTTCCCACAACAGGGCTTCTTTTCCTTTGACGCTCCGGTTGGCTTCCAGCATCTTGATCATCCACATATAATGTTTTTTTGTTCGGGAGAAAGAGTCCACCAGTATTGTATAATGCTTCACCGAATCGTAGAGCGATTGAATGGCTGTCGGCACTCCGGAAGGGTCGATTGGGAACACTTTGGTCTCCCAGCTCAGCAATTGGATGGATGAAGGCAAGTCCCAACGGATGGATTGCTTGTTGATGGCATGCGGAAGGCCCCGAAAAATAATGGTATGAACGCCCGGCGTCAACTGGGTGTCGAGTTGATAAAAGAGTTGGGCTTGTGCGGGATAAGCCACCACTTTTTTTAAGGCGGCGCACGTCCCGGAAGCATAAAGAATGCTCATGAACAGAAAAACAGTCAACAGCTTTTTCATAATGAATCGGTTTTATCGTGATATAATCGAATGATAGCGTTGATTAGAGGTGGGGAAATGTGGGCCGCGTCCACGATCAGCTGGGCTTGATGGTAGGTCGGGAGCCTTTCCTTTAAGAGGTTGCGGATGTGTTGATACAGCGGTAAGCCGTCCGGGGGTGAGAGAACGGGGCGGTGGGTTTCGGATTGGCTGAGGCGGCGATAGAGCTGCTGAATCGGCATGCGAAGGAAGATGGTAAGGCCGTGCTGATTCATCCATTCCATGGCGTTATGAAAAAGCGGCGTTCCACCACCGGTGGCCACCACGACGTTTTCTTCTTCCGCCGTTTTCTGAAGGGCTTCCCATTCTTTTTTTCGGAAGGCGGCCTCTCCCGCCTGGGCAAAGATGGTTGCGATACTCATGCCGGCTTTTTCTTCAATGGTTTCATCAAGGTCAATGAAGGAGTATCCCAGGGCCCGGGCGAGTTTTCTTCCCAGCGTGGTTTTTCCCGTTCCGGGGAATCCGATAAGATAAATGCGCATGAAATTGCACCGCAGTATTTATACAAAGATAAAGTATTTCAGCATGTCCCCTCTCATGGTTCGGGAAAGATCTTTGCCGGATTGAGCAGTCCTTTGGGGTCAAAGATGCGTTTTATTTGCTTCATAAGCTGGATGGCGGGGGGCGGGAATGCGATGGGGAGGAAGGGGCGCTGCACATAGCCGATGCCGTGTTCGCCGGAGATGGTTCCGCCCATTTTGACCACCTCCCGAAAGAGCTCCCGCAGGGCTTCGGGTAAGACTTTTCGCCAGACCTCGTCGCTGAGGCCTTCTTTCAGGATGTTCACGTGGATGTTGCCGTCGCCGATGTGTCCGTAGCAGATGCATTGGAACCCGTATTGGTCGGCCAG
>JALVCQ010000088.1 GCA_027009805.1 Bacteroidota bacterium | reverse complement strand
CAGGGACCGCCGCCCGTGGGAAACACCCGCTGGCTGAGCGGAGTCGAAGCCACGCGGGTGGCGCAGGGTGTGGGGTGGGATGGTGGGCGGGCCGAGGCGAACAGCCGAGCCCGCAGGGGCCCGACCCCGAGCCGAAGGCGAGGGGGCACGCCCAAAAAGAAAAAACGAAATTGAGCCGTTACCTTTGCGGCCCATGAGGAAAATCCTGATCTTTTTGGCGGCGGTCGCTGTGTGGGGCGGATGCAGTTCTTATCATAAGCTGTTGCGCACAGGCACGCCGGAACAAAAGCTGGAAGCCGCCAAGCAATATTACGAGAAGGCGGAATATCATCGGGCGCTGACGCTGTTGGAGGATGTGTTGGTGGAATATCGCACGGGGCAGCGGGCCGATGAGGTCATTTACTATCTGGGGGCGACGCATTTTCAGCTGGGGAATTATCTGTCGGCGGCCTATCATTTCAAGCAGGTGTATGAGCACTTTCCGGGCAGCCCGCACGCCGAAGAGGCGCTTTTTTACTATGGCTATGCGCTGTATCTGGCCTCACCGCCCATCGAGCTGGACCAGACCAACACCGAGCAGGCCATCGAGGTGTTGGAGTTGTTCGAGTCGCAATATCCGGAGAGCCGGTATGTGCGGCCCATCGATTCGTTTTTGGTGGCGCTGCATCGGAAGTTGGAGATGAAAGACATCCGGCAGGCGTATGTGTATCATAAGATTGAGGACTATAAGGCGGTGGTGTGGCTGGTGAATTATCTGCTCACGGTCTATCCGGCCACGCCCGAGAAGGAACGGCTGATGTATATCCGCGTGGTGGATGCCTATCATTATGCGGCGGGGAGTGTGCCGAACAAGCAGCCTGAGCGCTTTCGGCAGGTGGTGCGCTATGGACGGGCGTTTCTGAGTTCGTTCCCGAACAGTAAATTTGCCGCCGAGGTGAACGGGCTGGTGGAAAAAGCCCAACGTCAAATCGAAAAAAGCACGAGCGATGAAAATTCAACAGCTGCGGAAGTATCCGAAGGAAATTAAAGCCTACAATATCGATGACCTTGTGGCGCCCACCGGCAATTTTTATCTGGCCGTGGCGGTGATTGCCAAACGGGCCAATGAGGTGGCTGACAAGGTGAGCATGGATTTGCAGTTACGGCTGGAACAGTTTACCCTCGAGCCGGGGGAATATGACCCGCGGGAAATTGAGGAACGGACGGATATTGTGAGCGCTTTCGAGCATCTTCCCAAGCCGCATGTCGTGGCGATCGAAGAATATCTGGAAGGTCGGCTGGGCTGGAAAGTGGGCGACGAAGAATAACTTTCTCTCATTCGTCGGTTGTTGCATTGCGTGCTTCATCCGCTTCGGTGCGTATTATATTGGGCGTGAGCGGGGGCATCGCCGCCTATAAGTCGGTGATGTTGCTGCGGTTGATGAAGGCGGCGGGCTGGGAGGTTCAGGTGGTGATGACGCCGATGGCGACGCAATTTGTGGGGCCGTTGACCTTTTCTGCGCTTTCCGACGGCTGTCATACGGATGTGGTGCGCGGTGAAGCGTGGGACAATCACGTGATGCTGGCGGAATGGGCCGATGCGCTGGTGTTGGCGCCCGCCACGGCCCATCTGATTGCCCGGATGGTGCACGGCATGGCGGATAATATGTTGCTGTTGACCTACCTTTCGTTTTCGGGGCCGGTGTTTGTGGCGCCGGCGATGGACAGCGGGATGTATCGGCATCCGGCGGTCCAGCAGAACTTGCAGGCGTTGTCGGAGCGCCCGGGGCACACGGTGTGGCCCGTGGGAACGGGGGCGCTGGCGAGCGGTCTGACCGGCCCGGGGCGGATGCTGGAACCCGCCGACATCATGACGCGGCTTCAAAAGGCCGGCATCGGTGTTTGACGGTCGGCGGTGGGTGGTGACGGCGGGGCCCACGTATGAGCCCATCGACCCGGTACGTTTCATCGGCAATTTTTCTTCGGGAAAAATGGGTTATGCGCTGGCGGCGGCACTGGCCGAGCAGGGGGCCGACGTGCAGCTGATCAGCGGCCCCACCTGTTTGCAACCGCCGGCGGGCGTAGAGCGCATCGCCGTGATGACCGCCCGGGAGATGCTGAACGCCTGTCAAGAAGCCGTCGAAAAGGCCCGGGGGCTCATCATGGCGGCGGCGGTGGCCGATTTCCGGCCGCAGACCGCAGCCGCTCAAAAGGTGAAAAAGCAACCCGGACAGGCGGTCTGGACGCTCGAACTGGTCCCGAACCCGGACATCTTACAGGCGCTGGCTTGCCGGAAGCGGCCCGACCAGATATTTATTGGATTTAGCCTTGAAACCCACGACGGAGAACATTACGCGCTGGAAAAACTCCGCCGCAAGAAGTTAGACGCCATCGTGCTGAATCATCCTTATGAAAAAGGGGGCATCGGCGCGGATGATAACGAGGTGACGGTGCTTTATCCCGACGGCGGCCGGCATTTTATCAGCTATCGTCCCAAACAGGAAGCGGCCCGGGCGATTGTGGCGGAATTGGCCCGCCGGTTCAGTTCTGAATGAGCAGGCGGCTTCCGTAGCGCTGCACCTGATATTGCTTGAGCGGGAAGACGGCGGGGCCCTGCACGGGCCAGCCGGTCATGTCGAAGCGGGAGTCGCAACAGGGCTCCCAGCGGCGCCCTTCATAATGGCCGCATATCATCGAACTTGCCGTGCTGTCCACATGGATGGTGGCACATTCTTCATAGGGATGATAAGAACATGCCCGATCGAACGCCCGAAAGTCGCCGCTCCAGTCGTGCCAGATAATGATGCCTCGGAATCCCTGATTGTCAATGTAAACATAGTTGCCGGGCATGGAGAGAAGCTCATATTGCGGGGTGTTGAGGTTGATCTCGAACGAGACGGGCACGTCGGGAATGGGTTGATTGACAGGCTCTTCATCGGAACATGCCGATAGGAGCACCCACAAAGCTCCTGCAATGATCCCTATTTTTGACCGCGCAGAGCGACGCATATGCCGGAGGAAAAAGACTATTCGCATTTTCGGCGGGATTATGAAGGCCCTCCTCTTGATGAACGCTGGGCGCCGCCCAATCCGTTTACATTGTTTGATATGTGGCTGCAAGCGGCGGCGCAGCAGGAAGACCGCGACCCCACGGCAATGGTGCTGGCCACCGCCGACCCACAAGGGCGGCCCGATGTGCGGACGGTGTTGCTGAAATATATCATCGACGAGCGGTTCATCTTTTTTACAAATGTAGCAAGCGCCAAGGGACGCCAGCTGGAAGAGAACCCGTATGCGGCTTTGTTGTTCTATTGGCCGCGGTTGGAGCGACAGGTGCGGGTGCGGGGCACGGCCGAGCGCATGCCGTCGGACTTTGCGGCCCGCTATTTTCATCAGCGGCCGCGGGCCAGTCAGATCAGCGCGTTGATCTCGCCGCAGAGCCGGCCTGTTCCGGACAGGCGTTATCTGGAAGAGCGGTTTGCGGAAGCCATGGCGCAGTATGAAGGTCGGGCCGTTCCCGTGCCGCCCGCGTGGGGCGCCTACGGCGTCAAAGCCGACGAGATCGAGTTCTGGCAGGGGCGCCCTTCCCGGTTGCATGACCGGCTGCGGTACGTGCGCTCGGGCAAGGGGTGGACCTTTCAGCGGCTGGCGCCGTGAGGCTGTCGGTGGAGGTACTCCAGCGGGCCTACCGCCGGCTGCGGCCGCTGTGGTTCCAGATGGAGCCGGAGCGGGCCCATCATTTCAACATGGCCTTGTTGAAGATAGTGGCGCCGTGGATAGGGGCACCTGTGGCATCGCCATGGCTTCGGCGAAAGGTGGGGGGCGTGGCAATGGTGCATCCGGTAGGGCTGGCGGCGGGTTTCGACAAAAACGGCCGATGGGTGGACGTGCTGGCACGGCTGGGCTTTGCCTTCATCGAAGTGGGGGCGGTGACGCCCCGGCCGCAACCGGGAAATCCCCGGCCGCGCATGTGGCGCTTTTCGCAACACCAGGCCCTCCTGAATCGCATGGGATTTAACAACGAAGGCGCCGACGCCGTCCTCCGCCATCTGGAAAAACAACAGCGGCCCATCCCGGTGGGCGTCAATATCGGGAAAAACAAGGATACGCCGCACAGCCGGGCGGCGGAAGACTATGCTGCGGTGGCGCTCCGCCTCGCCCCCGCAGCCGATTTTTTTACCGTCAACGTCAGCTCGCCGAACACGCCGGGGCTGCGGGAGCTGCAAAAGGGCGATTTTCTAACACGAATATTGACAACCGTCCAGGAGGCGCTGGCAGGTTATGCAGGGAGGGTGCCGCCGCTGTGGTTAAAGATTTCGCCCGACCTGTCGGAAAAGGAACTGGAAGTGATTGCTTCCGTATGTGTGGAAGCCGGCGTGAGGGCGGTGGTGGCCACCAATACGACGGTTCACTACGGGGTGGTGCCGGTGGGCGGGCGGTCCGGCGGGTTGAGCGGGGCGCCGCTTCGCGGGCGGGCCGCCCGGGTGCGCAAGCGCCTGCGGGCATTGCTGCCGGCTTCCGTCGATGTGGTGGCATCGGGCGGGTTGATGAACCCTGTGGATATAGTGCAGGCATTGCAGGGAGGGAGCCGCGCCGCGGAAGTTTTCACGGGACTGGTGTATTACGGTCCGGCGCTTGTCGGCCACACCCTTGCCTTACTGGAAAATGCTTTGAAAGAAGGCCGGATCGAGGGTGCGGGCAATCCATAGGCCTTCTTTCAGCGACCAGCTCCCGCAATAGAGGGCATCCGAGTTTGCCCATTCCATGAAGGTGGTGGTGAGCAGGGAAGACACCGGCAAGAGCGGCACTCGAAACGCGGGCACGGGTTTGTCGGCCCACCACGAGGCGGGGTGTTGCATCATCCGCCGGTGCCACGCGCGCACTTGCTTCGGCGTCAGGACCGATGTGCCGGCCAGTGCTGCGAGGGTCTGAAAAAAGCCGCCCAGCCCCACCAGCGGAAAGCCTTTATGCCGTGGAAACGCTCGCCACTCACGACGGAGCCGTCGGCGGACGGCTGCTTGCAGGGTGGGCGCAATGGGCGCAGACGACAAGCCCGCAAATTGAAAAGTCAGGTGCGTTGCACCCAGCGGAAGGCTTTGGGCGAATGCTGTTTCACCTTTCTCAATGAAGGAAAATTCGGTGCTCCCGCCGCCGATGTCCATGCTCCAGAAAGCAGATAAATCGTAAAATTCATGGCGGGCGGCGATGGCCCCCAGCCGGGCTTCGACGTCGCCGGGGATGATGCGGAAAAAACTTTTTTGTATTTTGCGGGCGTATTCAATAATGACCGCTGTTTGATCGTTAGTTCGGAAAACTTCGGTGGCAACGATATGGACGTCTTTCACCCGGTAGCGGCGCAACAGCGCGGCGTAATGGTCAAGGACGCGGCGGGCCCTTGCCGTCGTTTCGGGGGCCGGACGGCCGGCGGCGCCGAGGCCTTTGCGAAGCAACACGGGCTGCTCTTCGCGGTGAATGACGGCGGGCTGATACGGCGGCGGCGCCCACGGCGAAGCGACCAGCAACTGAAAAGTGTTGCTGCCCAAGTCCATGTATCCCGAGAGATTCAATATCTTCGTAACCAAATTTCAACTCAAACAAAAATAAACAACCATGAAACAGCTCGTTGTATCTTTGATCGGCGCCCTTGGAATAGGGCTGATGGGATATGCCCAGGAAGTTGGCATCGGCACCACCACGCCGGTGGCCCGACTGCACATTGACGCTCCCGCGGGATATACCAGTGACCTGATTCGCGGCATCTTCAACAGCAAGAGTTACTTTATCGTCGATGACCAGGGCAACTTAGTGTCGGCGGTGGAAGCAACGGATGCCAGCGCAAGCCCCGGTGCTCCTCCGGTCTCGGGGGACGGGCGGCGCATGTTGTGGTATAGCGAAAAGGCCGCTTTTCGGGCCGGCTATGTCAACGGCACCCAATGGGACCAGGCCAACATCGGAAATTACAGCGCGGCATTGGGAGATAACAGCACGGTGAGCGGCATGTCAGGCTTTGCCGCAGGAACCGGCCATACCGTATCAGGCGACAACGGCATGGCATTGGGATCCGGTAACATCATCAATGATGATAACGGGACAGCCATCGGGATCAATAACCAAGTGTCCGGTGTCGGTTCGATTGCGATGGGCGCCCACGATACGACCAACGGCCACTTTCTGTCGATTGGCTCATCGACGCTCGGATTCGACAATCATACCACCCGAAGCGGCAGCATCGCCATTGGCAACAAGAATTACACTTATCACAACGGCTCCTTTTTAACCTCCGCGCATTATTCCAACTTAGACGCCGCCATTGCCATCGGAACGCAGTGCACGGTCAGCACGGCAAGAAGCATCGCCATGGGGTTTCGGGCGTCGGTGAAAAACTTCCCCGGTTGGGGTCAGGCGGATGCCGGACACGGCCTGGAGGTGATTGCCATTGGTTCGGATGTGGAAGCAGCGGGCTACCAGAGCGTCATCATCGGTAAAGGCGCGTATGGGGATAAAGATGCTGCGGGGGCTGTCGTGTTGGGCTACACCGCCAAAGTGTATGGCAACAAGGGAACCGCTGTGGGCTTTGAAGCGGAAGCTCACGGTTCCAAAGCACTGGCTATCTCTACCGCGGCCAGTCGGGCTTATGGCGACAACTCAGCAGCGATCGGATATTATGCCCGCACCGAAACCACTGCTCCCAGGGCCATAGCCATTGGCAATCATGCAAAAGCCTGGGGCGAAGACGGCGCGGCCATCGGCCTGGGCGTCGAGTCGAAGGCCATGCAGGTGGTGGTCGGAACCTACAATCAAGTGTTGGGCAGCAACTCGGGATGGGTGGCTACTGAACCCGTATTTATTGTGGGCAACGGGCAAAGCTTTTCTCATTCCAACGCCATGGTGGTGCTGAAAAACGGCAACGTGGGCTTCGGCACCAACACCCCGGCTCGAACCGTCCACATCAACGACGTCCTGCGGCTGGAACCGCGTGCTACGGCGCCGGCCTCACCCTCCGCCGGTGATATTTATTTTGATTCGGGGACGAACAAGCTGCGGTGCTACGATGGGACCAACTGGCAGGATTTATGGTAATTGATGCATAAAGCGCAGCTTACTTCCGGCACGTATCTGATCACGGAGCGCCCCGGTCAGGGGGCGCTCCGTTGGTTTTTGGAACGGGCGGCGGCGCTGCTGTGTGAGCGGGAAGGCCCGCAGGCGTGCGGAATGTGCGGCGGTTGTCGGAAGGTGAAAAACCTGCTGCACCCCGACCTGCACGTGATGGTCCCCGTGCCTTCGTCGGCCAAAGACCCGACGGCGGTGCTGGCCACATGGCGGGAAGCGGTGTTGGACAACCCCTACCTGCTCTATTCGGAATGGATGGCCATGTTGGGCGCCGCCGGCAAACAGGGCAACATGGCGGCCGCACAGGTGCGGACCTTTCAGGAAAAAGCCGCCCTGCACGCCTTTGAGGGGCACCGGAAAGTGTTTCTCATCTGGCTGGCCGAGTATCTGGGCAAGGAAGGCAATATCCTGCTGAAGACGCTGGAAGAGCCGCCCGAGGGGACGTTTTTCTTTCTCATCACGCAACGGCCCGACCGCGTGTTGCCCACCATCCGTTCACGCTGCCTGGTCTATCGCATGCCGACGCTTCCGATAGAGGACTTTGTGACCGAGGCGAAACGCTATGGCGTCTCCGAGCAAACGGCGCGCGCGTTTTACGGAATCACGCGGGGCAGCATCGGCCTGTTGCGGCAGTTACAAAATGACGAGTGGGAAGATTCCCGTCACCGCTTCGAACAATGGCAAAATGCCCTCAAATCGGGCGACCGGATGATGCTGTGGACACTGGCCGACCAGCTCCATGCCGAAGGACGGGAAGGCGCCAAAACCCGCATCGACCACTGGCTGCTGATGCTTCAGCAGGGCCTGGACACCCGACAATTGCGCCCGTATGACGCGATGACGCTGCTCGGAATATTAGAAACCTTGCAGGAAGAAATCGCCCAGAACATACACATTCGACATGCCTTTTTCACCCGCAGCCTTCAACTGATGGAAAAGCTGTCGGCCCTGCGCCAAGCCCGTCTCCACCAGTTCGTGACGGTATAGCTCCAAGGCCCCCTACTCCCCGCCTTTTTTCCCTTGGGCGTGCGTCCGCCGGTGGCGGTTGAGAAAGTCGCGAATCTGGGAAGGCCCTAATTTTTTGGCGATGATGGTGTGAGCGCGGTCGAGAATATAGATGGTCGGCGTGGCAAACGCATCGTAAGCCAACTTGTAGTCGTAGTTCTTTTCATCGGGTTCATAGACGTGGATCCACCACGGCTTTTGCATCAGCTTATGATTCTTGATAAAGTCCAGCCACTGTTGCTTGTCGTGTTTGGTGTACACAGAGAATACTTTGACGTCGATATGGTCTTCTTGAATCATTGAATCGATCACCGCTGCTGTTTTGGGGACATACTTTCGGCAATGACCGCAGTCGGGCGTCCAGTAGAGCAAAATCGTATAGTCGGCATCGACGTCATACAGCGCGTGCTTCTTCCCGTTGGCATCCTGCACGGTGATGTTGGGGCCTGTTTTTCCGATGAGCAGCGGCTCCATCTGCATCGCCCGGGAGACCATCCGCACGCGCTTGGCCGAGTCCACCCACGTCACCGAAGGGCTGGTCACATATTTCAGCACAAGGTGGACATACACCTCGTCCATCCCCATGTATTTTTCCGCCTCTTTGGCATAGCGGTTGACAATCTGGGTGAGGAAAAACTTGCGCATTTCTTCGCTGCCTTCCACCCAGACGCGATAAAGCAACTGGTCAACAGCCTGAATGATGGAGTCGGGATGAGGCGCCACGGCGCGGTCGAGGAACTCTTTCAGCTTATATTCCAGTACGGGCGTGCGGATGAGCCGGTCGTCCGACAAATCGACCGAGTCCCAATAATGTTCTCGATAATATCGATAGGGATAGAGCGAATCGACGGTGCCGTCGGGGCGTTTGAGCGGCTCGGGCAGCTGCGGCGTTTTCATCGCCCGGATGAGTTTGGCGTAGAGGGTGCCCCGATAGGTATGTGCCAGGCTGTCCCGCTTGCGTTCCAGCGTTTTCTGCAAGGCCCGTATTTTCACCTGCAACTGGATTTGCTTATTGGGGTCTTTCGCTTCTTTTAATTGTTGGTTTAATTCCTGAAGTTGCTTGGAATATCGGGTGACGATGCGCAGGTCGGTAAAAAAGGCTTCATTTTCCCGGGAACCTTCCGCTTTAAGGTCTTCGAGCGGCTTGCTCATGGAGGTGGTAAGCGAAAATCGGGGCTCGGAGATGATAAACTCGAGATAAGAGTTGTCGGGAAAAACAAACAAGTAAATGCCGCCGGGGATGACCAGATCGCCGGCCTTGGGGCGAATGATGGCTTTTCCGGTGGGGCCGACGGCCAGTGTGTCGTAGATGTATTTTTTCGCTCCATAATAATAGGCCAGGATGGCGCTCGTGTCGTGCACGTCCTTGACCGTAAACTCGATGCGCTGTTGCGCAAAAGCACCGGCGAGGAATAAAAAGGGAAGTAAGCAGGAGAGTAACTTTTTCATCATGATGGTGTGGTTTTATTCAACGGTCACAGACTTGGCCAGATTTCGAGGTTTGTCCACGTCGCAACCGCGCAGCACGGCGATATGATAGGCCAGCAGTTGAAGCGGAATAATCGACAGCAATGGACTCAGCGGGTCGAGCGTGGAGGGGATTTCGATGTAATCGTCGGACAAGGACCGCAGTTCTCGGCCGTTTTCCGTGACCACCGAGATGATTTTTCCGCCCCGGCTTTTGACCTCTTGCACGTTCGAGACGATCTTGTCGAATTGCTTGTGGTTGGTGGCAATCACCACCACAGGCATATTTTCATCGATGAGGGCGATGGGCCCGTGTTTCATTTCCGCCGCCGGATAACCTTCGGCGTGAATGTAAGAGATTTCTTTGAGCTTCAGCGCACCTTCGAGGGCCACCGGGAAATTGTAGCCCCGCCCCAGATACAAGAAGTTGTTGGCGTGGGCGTATTTCCCGGCAATCTCCCGAATCATATTGTCCAGCTTAAGGATGTCCCGTATTTTATCAGGGATGCGATATAGCTCGGTGAGCAACTGGTGCACGGCCTCGTCGGTGAGCTGTCTGCGCAATTGCCCCATCAGGATGCCCATCATGGTGAGGGCCGCCAGCTGGGTGGTGAAGGCTTTCGTCGAAGCCACGCCGATTTCGGGTCCGGCGTGGGTGTATATGCCGCTGTGAGCCTCTCTGGCAATGGAAGAGCCCACGACGTTACAGATGCCCAGCACACGGGCGCCTTTTTCTTTGGCCAGTTTGACGGCGGCCAGCGTGTCGGCCGTTTCTCCCGACTGGGAAATCGCCACCACCAGGTCGTTGGAATAAATGATAGGGTTCCGATAGCGAAATTCCGACCCGTATTCCACCTCCACGGGCAGGCGGGCCATGTCTTCAATCAGATATTCGCCTACGAGCCCGGCGTGCCATGACGTGCCGCACCCCACCGTGATGAGCCGTTGCAAGTGCGGGATTTCATCTTTGTATATCCATACGCCGCTGAGCTTCACCCGATTTTGCGCGGGCCGCACGCGCCCCCGAATGGCCCGCAAGATGGCTTCGGGTTGCTCATATATTTCTTTGAGCATGAAATGCTCGAACCCACCTTTCTCGATGGCTTCAAGAGAGATGGTCAACTCCTCTATGACGGGGTCCTGGACCTGATTGTCGAGGGTCTTGATTTCCAGTCGTCCGTTTTCGATAGAGGCCACCTCACCATCATCGAGATAGATGACCCGCTTGGTGTATTCGACGATGGGCGTGGCATCCGAGGCAAAATAATATTCATTCTTACCGATACCGATCACCAGCGGGCTCCCCTTTCGGGCGCCGACCAGCGTTTCCGGCTCGTCCGACGAAAACACCACAATGGCATAGGCACCCACCACTTCGGTGAGGGCCAGCCGCACAGCCTCGGCCAACGAACATCGTTTCTGGTGCTGAATCTCTTCGATGAGGTGGACGAGGACCTCCGTATCCGTCTCGCTGTAAAATTGATGGCCGCGTCGCTCAAGCTCTTCTTTAAGGGCGGCGTGATTTTCAATAATGCCGTTGTGAACCACCACCAACGATCCGTCTTCATTGACGTGAGGGTGGGCGTTGGTCTGGTTGGGCTCGCCGTGCGTGGCCCATCGGGTATGGCCGATGCCCAACTGTGCCGTCCAGGTCTCTTGCGCCATCAGCGCTTTCAAATCGGCCACCCGACCCTTGACCTTACGAATTTCGATTCGCCCCTTTTCCAGTAAAGCTACACCGGCGCTGTCGTATCCGCGATATTCGAGGCGTTCCAACCCTTTTAGCAAAATGGGCGCGGCTGCTTGATGACCGATATATGCAACAATACCACACATAACAAGTAAATTTTATAGGCTTTTTATCCGGATGTGTCCGCCATCGGCGCATGGACGGCTTCCATTAGCCGATCGAATTGAGGCAAGGAAAGTGATTGAAACCCATCGGAGAGCGCTTGCTCGGGTTGAGGATGAACCTCCACCATCAGCCCGTCGGCACCGACGGCATGAGCCGCCCGCCCCATCGGAATAATGATGTCACGCCGGCCGGTGCCCTGGCTGGGATCGATGACGACCGGTAGATGCGACAGCTGTTTGACCAGGGCCACGGCGTTAAAGTCGATCAGGTTCCGGAAATAGGGATCAAACGACCGAATCCCCCGTTCGCAGAGAATGACCTGGTCGTTCCCATGGGCCAGAATGTATTCCGCCGCCAGCAGCCATTCTTCCACGGTGGCAAACATGCCCCGCTTGAGAAGGATGGGCTTATCCACTTTCCCCAGTTCCTTCAAGAGGTGATAATTGAACATGTTGCGGGATCCGACTTGTATAACGTCCACATAGGGATAGAGTGTATCCAGCAGGCTCAAATCGAGCAACTCGGAGACCACGCCCATCCCATAACAGTCGGCTACTTGTCGAAAAAGCTGCAACCCCTCTATGCCCAGCCCCTGAAAAGAATAGGGCGAGGTGCGGGGCTTAAAAGCGCCGCCTCGCATCAGGCGAACGCCCGAGGCCGACAGATGGGCGGCGAGCGTGTCCATCTGGTCGGG
>JALVCQ010000087.1 GCA_027009805.1 Bacteroidota bacterium | reverse complement strand
TGGTTGGTCTGTTAAGCCTTTTCTCGGTGCATTTGCATCGGACCATCTTCTGGGCGGAACTCTTTTCGATCACCTTCATCATTGAGTTTTTTGTGCGCGTGTTGATTAACCCGAAATATGCGCCGTATATGCTCATTGCCGGCCTCATCGTTCGACGTCAGCAACCGGAATGGGTAGAGGCCCGCCCCAAAAGATTTGCATGGCTGCTGGGCTTGATATTGGGCGCTGTCATGACGTATTACATCGTCTTCGATATTATCTCGCCCATCCGACTGGGTATTTGCTGGCTCTGTTTGTTTTTGATGTTTGTCGAGTCGGCCTTCGGTATTTGTCTGGGCTGCATGCTCTACAAACGGCTCAAATGGAAAACGTATCGCTGCCCGGGCGGCATCTGCGAACCCCGCATAACGCCTGCTTACGAACGCAAAAAGCTGATGGCACTGGCCTTCTTTCTGGCCCTTTTCTTTCTGACGTATGCGGCGTTGAAACACTATCGGTTCCATCAGAAGCCCCGGATTATTATCGTCGATGAAGCGGTCTCTGAAGGTTCCATTCGCCGATAAGGGCCCGGATGGCCCACCTTCCCACCCATTGCTCAATGAGAATGCGTTGTTTTTGGTCGGGCACCTCACGCGCTTTTCCCCGAAGTTTCCTATTTTTACCAGCATAAAATACATGATCCGTATGACTCAGCCGCTGTATCCCGGCCCTTTTAACTTCAAGCAATGGATTGACGAGCACCGCCACCTCCTCAAACCGCCCGTCGGCAATCAGGTCGTGTGGCCCGACGGCGAGTTTATCATTATGGTGGTGGGCGGGCCCAACAAACGCAAAGACTATCACTACAACGAAACCGCCGAGTTCTTCTACCAGCTCGAAGGCGACATGGTCTTGCGCATTATGGACAACGGCCGCCCCCGAGACATCCCCATCCGAGAAGGCGAAATCTACCTCCTCCCGCCCCGCATCCCGCACTCTCCCCAGCGCTTTGAAAACACCGTCGGACTCGTCGTCGAAGTCAAACGCCCCGAAGGTATGACCGACGCCCTCCAGTGGTATTGCGAAAAATGCAACCACCTCCTCTACGAAGAAAAATTCCACCTCAAAGACATCGTCAAAGAACTCCCCATCATCTTCGACAAATTCTACAGCGACGAAGCCAAACGCACCTGCGCCCACTGCGGCCACGTTATGGAGCCGATTTGAGGCGGACCTTAATACTACTTCAGCCGTCGAAATAGGCCCATGCGGTGTTCCCGCTGCTCTCCCCCGGCAACTTTTTGGTTCTGCGCCGAGTTAGGAATATGAGACGGTTGCGATACTTGAAAGCGCCTTCAAACGGATGGAACAATGAACATGCTTGCTGAGATAAAAGCAATTATCGAGAAGCATAAAGAAGAGATAAAGGCCAAATACGGCGTGAAAGAAATCGGCGTCTTTGGCTCGCTTGTGAGAGGGGAAATGAAAGCGGACAGCGATGTGGACATCCTGGTGGAGTTTGAAAAACCCATTGGCTTTTTTCAATTCCTTGACCTCGAAGCGTATTTAAGCGATTTGATCGGCCGGAAAGTGGACCTCGTGTCGAAAAAAGCCCTTAAACCCCACATCGGAAGACATATCCTTGAAGAAGTGGTGAAAATATGAAACGGACATGTTGGGACTACTTATTGGACATCATGGCTTCCATTCAAGAAGTGGAAGAATTTGTGGAAGGCATGTCCATTGAGGAATTTGTGAAAGACCGAAAGACTATCAACGCGGTCATCAGAAGCCTGGAAGTGATGGGAGAGGCGGTCAAAAAACTTCCTTCTGAAATCAGGGAACAATATCCGGATATTCCCTGGAAGCACATCGCAGGTATGAGAGACAAACTCATCCATGAATATCATGGTGTGGATTTGGAAATTGTGTGGACCGTCATAAAAGAGGAAATCCCGCTCCTCAAGCCCCAATTTGACAGGATATGGCAAGAGTGGCAGGAATGAAGCTGTCTAATGGCTTTATGCCGTCTTGAAGCTAAGTCCGCCCTAAACTTCCCCCCAATCAGAAGCGTCCAAAGAGAAAGGAGACGCGCGTAGCAATGAAAAAAATCTGTTTGTGGGCTGTTGCGGTGGCGGGACTAGTGAATGCTTCGCTGGTGCGTGCGCAGCAGGTCGAGCCGCCGATGCGGCTGGGCATCAACTTCCCTTTTCGCGGGCACGAAAAAGCGCCGTTGGCCACCTACCTGAACCTGTTGCACCAGTCGGGTGCCCCTGCCATGCGCTATCTGCTCTTTGCTGACGTGTATTGGAAAAGTGTAGAGCCCGGCAATGATGCATGGAACTTTACCTATCCCGACTCCAGCATCCGCAACCCTTACGGCATCATGAGCATTCCGATGCTGTATGCCAACTTCGGGGTGATCGACACCGTCGGGTTTCAGGTGCCGTGGCGGGCATGTAGCGGGTCGGGCTGTGGTTGGCAGACCGCCCGAGACAGCGGCGACGCCAAAGACTACGTGCAGACGGTGGTGGCGCGTTACAAGGATGTCGTGAAATATTGGGAATTGGGCAATGAAATCACCATGAAAAGGCCCAAAGGACTGCCCGCATCGGAGTTGGCCGCCTTTATGCACATGAACCATCGATGGCTGCGGGAAGCCGATTCTTCAGCGCGCCTGCTGTATCCCGCCCTGGCGGGGACGTATGGCCTGCCGCTGAGCAATCCCCGCAATCAGTTGCGCCAGTTTCTCTCTGCCGGAGGCGCGGGCGCTTTCGACATCCTCAGTTATCACGACTATAACGCATGGTGGACGCTGCCGGCCCATTACGATTCGCTCAAAGCGTTGCTGGCAGCCTTCAACCTCGACGCCATCCCCATCTGGTGCACCGAATCGAGCATCTCCTCCGACCCCACCACCCCCATCACTCCTGCTTACAGTTCCATCGACGAACAAGCCGCAGACGTATGGCGCCGCCCCGCGGTACTGTTCGCCAAAGGCGTGCAAGTCTATTTCTGGCACAGCATGTGGAGCAGCGGTGGTAATAACAACTGGCGGGAGTTCGGCATCCTCTCCGCTGCCGGAAAGAAAAAGAAATCCTTTCACGCATTCAAGTTGCTCGTGGAAAAGTTAGAACATTTTTCCACAGCCACCGCCCTCTCCTTTGGCCAGGTGACCGATGACAACACCCAGGGCGGCAACGGCGTGTGGGTGGTGCAATTCACCTGGCCGGACGGCACCCGGCGCTGGGTGGCGTGGAGCCCCGACAATCAGCCTTTTACCCTAACGAATTTAAACGCCCCCCGCGTCAAAACGACCGCCGTGGTGCCCGTCTCCATCTCCGCCGACGGAGAAACCGCCGCTTTCGACGTCCAAAACCTCACAGTAACAAACGGCACCCTGCAGCTGCCACTCAGCAATACGCCCATCCTGATAGAAGAAGACTTCGCCACAGGCGTGGCCGATCAGCAAGAGCCGCCCTCTTTTGAGCTTGCGCAGAACCACCCGAAC
>JALVCQ010000086.1 GCA_027009805.1 Bacteroidota bacterium | reverse complement strand
AAAGGGCCGCCTTATCCGTCACCGTGCCGGGCGAAGGGTCGTGGGTTGTCGTCATACATTTCTGTTAATGCCCGCACAAAGCGCCTGCACTTTGCTTCGGCTGCTGCAAAGGTGCACATCCCGCCCTTCCTCACGGCCTTTCTGTGTAAAGGGGAAATATGCCCCCCGTCTCGGCGTATTCTTTTCTTTTGGGCGTGTCCCTTCGGCGCCCGGCCGCCCGCCTGCCTTCGGCTCCGCTCAGGCAGCGGGCGCGGTGGGGCGCCTTCGGGTCGGGCCCCTGCGGGCTCGCTGTTCGCTCGGCCCGCCCACCATCCCACACCACACCCTGCGCCACCCGCGTGGCTTCGACTGCGCTCAGCCAGCGAGTGTTCCCCACGGGCGGCGGTCCCTGAGCTTGTCGAAGGGCGGTCCGCCTCGCCTGACGGCTCGGCGCCCTCCGGGCCCCTCACGCAAACCTTCCGCTCCCTGAACATCCCCCTTCCGCTCCCTGAGCGTAGTCGAAGGGTGCGGAAGGCCCCCCATCCCCCGCGTGGCTTCGACTTCGCTCAGCCAGCGGGGGATGGCAGAACACCGATGAACGAACGCTGATTTAAGAACAAAAAGAATAAATTAGAATAAAATCTTAAACCAAAAATCGGTGTTCGATGTTTGCTATTTAGTAGAGGCGAGCAGTGCATCACCCTCGCCGCCGCTCCCACCAGGCGAACCAGCGGAAGCGGGCCAGGGCTTCTAAGGATAGCACGGGGTAGTGATAGCGGTGGCGGTGCCAGCGTTTTCGCCATGAGAGGCCGCCCCGGCGGAAGTCTTCGGCCCGGGCCAGCGAGATGTCGGTGCCGGGCAGCTCGTCAATGACATTCAGCTCGTGCGGATGCAGCGCCAGTTCATACGAGCGGACAGGGGGCCGCCGCGTGGGCCGCAAGGAAAGCACCCATCCCGACGGTGGCAGCGGTCGGGCACCGTACAGATCGACCGTCAGCGGCTGATAGGCTTCCAGCGCCGGCTGCCACTGCCACAGACACCGCGGCAACAGCTCGGAATAATGATCGTAACACGCCCGGCTCTCCGCCACCGACGGCAGGCGCTCCGGCAGGCGTTCCGAGACCGTCAGCGGCGTCTGAAAAGCCCAATATTCATGTGCCGGGACGTGCGTGCCCGCATCTCCGAAGTTGGTCACATACGACCAGCGTGGATACACAAAGAAATGCCCCGCCACCAGGGTATAGACGTTAAACCGCCGCTCCCAGTCGTCCACCGACCATCGGCGGATTTTGTCCGGCAGGCGGGCGTCATCGGTCGGCAGGGCGTCCAGCGCCTGCGCAAAGCGGGCCCATTGCGCAGCCGACAGGGCAATTCCCCGCGTGCCGGTGCGCTGATGAAAAAAGACGTCATAGCCGTCATCGATGGGTTCAAAAGGCAGGTGGACTATCTCGTTTCTGGGGTAGCGGTAGAGGCTGATGCCGGCCACATCCTCGGCATCGCCATAGGCGGCCAGCAGCCGCACGGCGGCTTCATAAAAGTATGGCGCCGTGTAATGGTCATCTTCCAGCAGGATAACGCTCCCCCACTGCTCGCTTTGTGCCAGCGCCCAGAGGGCATGGGCCGACAGCCCGAGGCGGCGCGGCTGTTCCACCACCCTCACCTCAAAAGCCGGCCCTTCAAAAGCATGGGCCAGTTGCTTCACTTCCGGATGCGCCCCGCCTTCGAGGCTGATGATCAGTGGGATGGGCTTTTCCCGCTGCGGCACCCGCCGCAGACTGCCCAGCAACCGCCGCAACGAAGCGGGCCGCTGATAGGCCATCACCACCACCGCCGGCCGATACGCCTCGCTCATACGTTCCATGTTTTATGCGGGAACAGGGCCACCGCCGTTTTGGCCGTCCAGTCGGCTGCTGCGGCCATGACCGCCAGCGCCCAGCGCTTGCCCGACGACAGCGGCACCTGCGAAGATGGGATTTGCCGGTGACCGGCCAGCAGGGCATAGCCCAGCCGAAGGGTGCTGTCCCACCACGCCCGCCATCCGGTGGAATAAAAGCCGAACCGCTCGGGGTAGCGCGCTTTCAGTTGCTGCTTTCCCTTTTCGACGCGGATGCATTTCCGCACCCACGAGCGCCATCCCCGCGGCGGATGGTAGGCGGGCACCGCCTCCCAGAAAAATTGCCGCACGCCATGCTCACGACAACGCCGCCCAAATTCATGGTCGCCGCCCGACATCAGCCGCTCATCAAAGCCGCCCAACCGCTCAAACACCTCCCGCCGGATCATCATCACGCCACTGAAAAAATAGCGCCGAAACCACTCTCGGAACCGAAACTCGTAAGCCGCCGTGTAATGCTCAAAGAAGGTGCGCGGCGGCAGCGACTCGACCAGTATGGCCACGTATTCATGCGTTTTTAGATAGGGCGCGACGTCGGCCAACAGATTTTCCGGAAAAGTGATGTCGGCATCTAAAAAGAAAATCCACGGCTGTTTTGCTGTCCGGGCGCCGGCATTGCGTGCGGCGTAGGAGCCCCGCCGTGGCCCCGCAATCAGCCGCAACGAAAACGGCTTATCATCCCGCAGCGCAGGCGGCGGACCCGCATCATCCCAGACCACGACCACCTCCGCGGGCGGACGCGTCTGTTGCCTCAGTGCCGAAAGCGTGCGAAGCAGCCCCTCATGCGATCCCCGAACGGGTATCACACACGAGATCGGCAGGGCGGTCATTCCGACGGGTCGGCCACCTCATCCGGTTGCGGCGCCCGCTGCTGCAGCACCCGTTCAAACACCTGCAACAGGTTGGCATAGGTATTGGAAAAGACTTCCGGCAAGCCGTCCAGCGGCATCCACTGGACCTTCTCGATGCCTTCATGATGGGCGGGGACCAGCGGCTCCCGTGACGTCGCTTCCATCTCAAACCAATGGGTTTCTTTCAGCATCCGCTTGCCTTCCCGATAGTAGTAGTGATAGGTCACCATGAACGGCGCCCGCACGTGCAATGTTTTCAGGCCGGTTTCTTCGCGGGTCTCTCGCATGGCAGCCTGTTCCACTGTTTCATGGGGTTCTTTTTTGCCTTTGGGAAGGTCCCACCGCCGATTGCGGTAAATCATCAGCAGCCGGTTGTTTTCATCAAAGACCACGCCGCCGCCCGCCAGCAAATAGTTCCCTTCGGGAAACAGCCCCTTAAACTGCTCCATCAACGAGCGGGCATCGCCGTTATGAAAAACGATGCGGGTATGCATCGGCATGTTCTCGACATATTCCATCGCCTCGAGAATGGCTTGCGGGGCATGGACCGGCACCAGCAGGGCATCGGGATCGCCGGCATAGGGCGCGGGGTCTTCCGTAAAAATCAACGGGATGTCCTTAAAATAGACACGGAAGGTGGGGGATTGATAATTTTGCTGCATTAAGATTCCTTTTGTGGATGGAAGAAATATTGAACCAGCTCATTGACAAAGCGCTTACCATTCGGTTACAGCAGCCTTTTCGGTGGCGTTCGGGCCTGAAAGCACCTGTTTACACCGACACGCGGATGCTGCTCTCGTTGCCTCGCATACGGGAGGAACTCGTGGGCAAATTTACTGAAATTTTGGAGCGCCGCTTTTCCGAAGTCACGCATATCTGCGGGGTAGCCACCGGCGGACTGCCATGGGCGGCGATGGTGGCCCAGAAAACAGGGCTTCCATTGATTTACGTGCGCCCGATGGCCAAAGAGCACGGGCGGAAAAAGATGTTGGAAGGGCTGCTTCCATCGCATTCAAAGGTGGTGCTGATAGAAGACACCGTCTCGACAGGCGGCGCCCTGCTGGCTGCTGTTCATCAGCTCCGCAAAAAGGAGGCGGAGCTTCTGGGCATCATGTCGGTTTTCAGCTATGGGTTCGGCGGGGTCTCCGATAAGTTCCGTTCCCGGGGGCTGCATTTTTTCCCGCTCATCGAGTTTCCGCAACTGGTCAGGCATGCCCGGGAAAAGGGCGCCCTCACCGATTCGGAGCTTCAAGCCTTACAGAGCTGGCATCTCGATCCCAAACGCTGGAAGCCGGGGATGGTGTTAAGGTTCTAACCGGCGGTTATTCATACCGCAGCTTCACCACCGGCGTGAGGGGCTTGGCCTGACATGTGAGGATGAATCCTTCCTCGATGTCTTGCGCTGAGAGGCCTTCATCCTCGTCCATCTGCACCTTCCCTTCCAGCAATCGGGCCCGACAGGTGGTGCAAATCCCCATCCGGCAGGCATACGGCGGGTCAATGCCCTCATCGAGGGCAACATCCAGGATATATTCATCGGGCTTCACCGTTAGGTGGTATTCCCGATCGTCGAGGATGACGGTCACCTCGGCTTCTGAGAAATCGGAGGCGGAAGTTTCCGGTTGAGGCTCTTCCACCACCGGCGGCGCGGTGAAAAGCTCTTTGTGAATCAACTCCGGCGCCGCGCCCAGTCGGGCAAGGGCCACTTCGGCCTCGGCAATCAACCCCGAGGGGCCGCATAAATAGTAGCCCGATGCCGGCGTTGGGATGTTCGCTTCGCGGATAATCTCAGCAACGGCTTCGCGGTTCAGACGCCCCGTGCGTCCCTGCCATGCCGACGACGGGCGGGACAAAGAATGAATGACTTGAAAACGCCCCGAATACTGCGATGCCAGCGCATCCAACGTCTCCCGAAAAAGAATGCTCTCCTCATTGCGGTTGCCATATAGCAGCCATACCCGGCTTTCTTTTTCTACGTGGAGCACGCTTTTAATCATCGACATCAAGGGGGTGATTCCACTGCCGGCACCAATCATAACGTAATGCCCCACCCGGCCGGGATCGGGTTCAAGGACAAATTGCCCCATGGGCGGATAAGCCTCCCACACATCGCCTGCCTCCGCTGTATCGTTAACGTAGTTGGAGATTTTCCCGCCCGGGATTCGCTTCACCGTCACGCCCGGCATCGGGTCGGTGTAGGGGCTGGTCATGAACGAATAAGAGCGGCGATATTCCTGTCCGTCCACCACAAACCGAAACGTCAGATACTGGCCGGGCTTATAGCGGAACGTGTCGGCCAGTTCTTCGGGAATGTCAAAGTAGAAGTTCCGGGCGTAAGGCGTATTGGGTTCCACCCGGGCCAGCCGCAACGGATAAAAACGAACGCTCATGAGCCGCTACATCTAATGATCCCAAAAGCAGCGGCGCTTATCCTTCCAGGGCGTTGGCGCCGCCGATAATTTCGCTCAGTTCTTTGGTGATGGCCGCCTGACGGGCTTTGTTGTATTCGATGCGCAGGGCCCGAATCAACTCGGAAGCGTTTTCCGTAGCGTTGTCCATGGCGGTCATCCGGGCGCCGTGTTCGGCCGTGGTGGCATCGGCAAAGATCCGGAACAGTTGTGTGCGCAGGATTTTCGGAATCAACACCTTTAGAAGTTCATCTTCCGACGGTTCGAAAAGGAAGTTGGGCTGCACTTTGGTTTCTTCGGCGGCTTCGGCCTCCGGAATGGGAAGGAACCGGTCCACCGAAGGGATATAGACGAGGGCGTTTTTGAAACGGTTGTAGGCGATTTCGATCCGGTCGTAACGTCCGGCCAGGAACATCTCCACCAGCTCATCGGCCAGTTGCCGCGCTTTGTCAAAGTCAAATTTTGCCAGAAAATGCGGCAACTCCCGCACTACTTGATAGCTGTTTTTCCGCAAAAACGGCAATCCCTTTTGCCCGACGGCGATAAAATCCACCACCGACGGGTCGGGATAATTTTTGTCCATGTGGGCTTTCACGAACTTCGTCAACTGGGAGTTGTAAGCACCACACAGCCCCTTGTCGGAAGTGACCAACACCACCAGCACCCGACGCACCGGGCGCGGCTGAAACAACGGAAACACCTCCGAATGTTCATCCACGCTGCCGCGCAAGTATTGCGCCACTTCCGAGAGCTTGTTCTCATACGGGCGCAGAGTCACGATCCGCTCCTGTGCTTTCCGCAGCTTGGCGGCAGACACCAACTTCATCGCCCGGGTGATCTGCTGGGTGGAGATGATGGAAGCAATCCGCTTCCGGAGGTCCTTCAGGCTTGCCATGAAAAGGGGGGATTAGCTTTTCAACTGGGCAATGACGTCTTTGGCCACGTTTTCCAACGCCGCCGCCAGCTCGTCATTAAACTTGCCTTCGGCAATCTGACGCAGCTCTTCGGACAGTTTCAGGTGACACATTTCCAGAAAGCGGCGTTCGAACTCCTGCACTTTCTCCACGGGAATATCCATCAACAGCCCTTTGGTGCCCACGTAGATAAGGGCCACCTGGTCTTCAACCCGCAGCGGCGAGAACTTATCTTGTTTGAGCAGCTCGACCAATCGGGCCCCTTTGTCGAGGACAAACTTAGTGGCGGCATCAAGGTCGGAGCCGAACTTGGCGAAGGCTTCCAGTTCCCGATATTGCGCAAGGTCCAGCTTCAGCGTGCCGGCCACTTTTTTCATCGACTTAATCTGGGCGTTTCCGCCCACACGGGAGACGGATATCCCGACGTTGATAGCGGGGCGCACCCCTGCGTTAAAGAGGTCGGCTTCGAGGAATATCTGGCCGTCGGTAATGGAGATGACGTTGGTGGGGATGTATGCCGACACGTCGCCCGCCTGCGTTTCGATCACGGGCAGGGCCGTGAGCGATCCGCCGCCCTTAATCCGGTCTTTGATGGAAGGCGGGATGTCGTTCATCTGGGCGGCCACGCTGTCTTCGCCGATGATTTTAGCGGCCCGTTCAAGCAAGCGTGAGTGCAAGTAGAAGATATCGCCCGGGTAGGCTTCCCGTCCGGGCGGGCGCCGCAACAGCAACGACACTTCCCGATAGGCCACGGCCTGTTTCGACAGGTCGTCATAGACCACCAGCGCGGGGCGTCCGGTGTCCCGGAAATACTCGCCGATAGCACATCCGGCATACGGTGCATAGACGATCATCGGCGCCGGTTCCGAGGCCGAAGCGGCCACGACGATGGTATAGTCCATGGCGCCGTGCTCTTCGAGCACTTTCACGATCTGCGCGATGGTGGAGGCTTTTTGTCCGGCGGCCACGTAGATGCAGATGACCGGTTCGCCTTTTTCGTAGTTTTCGCGCTGATTGATGATGGTGTCGAGGGCGATGGTGGTTTTTCCGGTTTGGCGGTCGCCGATGATGAGCTCCCGCTGTCCGCGCCCGATCGGGATCATGGCGTCGATGGCTTTAATCCCTGTCTGGAGGGGTTCTTTCACCGGCTCCCGATAGATGACACCTGGTGCCCGGCGTTCGAGCGGCATTTCAAACAGCTCGCCCTGAATGGGTCCTTTTCCGTCGATGGGTTGTCCCAGGGCGTTGACCACCCGGCCGATCAGGCCGTCGCCGGCCATCACCGAAGCGATCCGATCGGTCCGGCGCACTTCGTCGCCTTCCCGAATCTTGTCCCAGGGCCCCAACAGCACAGCCCCGACATTGTCTTCTTCAAGGTTCAACACAATACCCGTCACACCATGGTCCAGCTCCAACAACTCGCCGGATTTGGCGCCGCGTAAGCCATAAATTCGGGCAATCCCGTCGCTGACCTGGAGGATTTTACCTACCTCCTCGAGGCGTGCTTCATCTTGAACGCCGGCCAGCTCTTCCCGAAGGATGGCGGCGACTTCATCAGGTCGAATATTCACCATGACTCGTTATGTTTTATGATAAGGAAAAAGCCTTTTTGAATCTTTCCAGTTGCGTGCGCACGCTCCGGTCCAGCTTATAGCCTTCAAACTCCGTCATCACCCCGCCGATAATGGCCTCATCGGCGACGGTGCGGACGTTCAACCGCTGCTTATCCTGCAACGGCGGCAACGTGCGGAGCCACCGTTCCAGCGATTCCATCAACGGGGCATCCGCCGGCGTAGGGAGGACCACCAGCACGTCCGCTATCTTCTTGGCAGCCTTATACAGTTCCACGTATTGCCGGAAGGCATCCAGCAAATACGCTTCACGGCGCTTCCGCAGCATAATGCGGATAAAGCGCAGGGTGATGTCGTGCACTTTACCCTCAAAGAGACGCCGCAGGATGCGGTCTTTTTTATCTCGATAGATGATGGGCGATTTCAACAGGTTGCGCAGCTGTGGGCTTTGGGCACCTGCTTCGAGGACCAGGCGGGCGTCTTCGGCCAGGCGGTCTTCTACGCTTTGCTCTTTGCCGAGCATCAAAAGGGCCGCCGCATATCGGCGTGCCACGCGAAGGGCACTCATATCCGCCGGAGTTTAGTTTTGTTCGATAAGGCGCTGAATGTGGGCGATTTTGGCTTCGCGTTCTTTCAGTTCCTCCCGTAAGATTTTTTCCGCCATTTCGACGGCCAGGCTGCCGACCTCTTTTTTGAGGGCGGTCAGGGCGTTCAGGCGTTCGTTTTCAATTTGCCGCCGGGCCTCATCCAGAATTTGTTTTTGCTTTTCGACGGCCTTTTGCTGGGCTTCTTCCAGCAGTCGGTCTTTCAGCATGCGGGCTTCCTTCAGGAGGGCGTCCCGCTCGGCTCGGGCTTCGGCCATGATGGCTTCCCGCTCTTTTTGCAGGCGTTCATATTCCCGTCGGGCTTCGTCCGCCTTCTGCAAAGCGGCGGCGATGCGCTCTTCACGGGCGGCCAATGCATTGAGGATCGGACGCCATGCCAGCTTTTTCAGCAGGAAAAGCAGGACAAGAAAGATTACCAGCGTCCAGAAGAAGAGGCCGAACTTGGGAAGCAACAGTTCCATAATGCGTGCGGTTTAAAATGGGGGGCGTTCAGGCCCGCCCCCCGAAGGCCTTTACGGGGTTTTAGACGAAGAGGATCAGCAAACAGACCACCGCGCCCAGCAGGGCCACCCCTTCGATGAGGGCGGCGATCACGAGCATCCCGCCGCGGATGTCGCCGGCCACTTCCGGCTGGCGGGCCATCGACTCCATGGCGCTTCCACCGATTTTACCGATTCCGAGGCCCGCTCCGATGGCGACCAATCCTGCTCCAATGGCGGCGCCGGCTTTGCCAAGCTCCGCTGCCAGTAAGGCTGCTAACAATTCCAACATAGCTATTTGATTTTAGGGGTTTAGTGTGCTTCTTCGTGATGATGGGTTTCGAGGGCCATCCCGATAAAGACGGCCACGAGAATGGTAAAAATGTAGGCCTGCAATATGGCCACCAGCAATTCCAATCCAAAGAGGAAAAGTCCCAATCCGATGGAAAAAAGCGAAGTTCCGTATCCCACCAGTGGATGGAGCTTCGCCATGATGAAAATGAGGCTGACGGTGCTGAGGATCAGCACGTGTCCTGCGGTGATGTTCGCAAACAAACGAATCATCAACGCAAAGGGTTTGGTGAAAATGCCGAGAAACTCCACGAGCGGCATCACGGGCAGCGGCACCTTCAGCCACCACGGCACGCCGGGCGTCCAGAAGATGTGCACCCAATAGTCTTTGGTGCCGTTGACGTTAATCACAATCAATGCCAGCAAGGCCAGCGCCCCCGTCACGGCGATGTTTCCTGTGAGGTTAAGTCCCCACGGCAACAGTCCCAGCAGGTTGGCAAACCAGATGAAAAAGAAAAACGTCAGCAGCAGGGGCGTAAATCGGCGGGCATTGTCGGTTCCCATCGACGGCACGGCAATATCGTCTCGGACAAACAACACGATGGGCTCCATAAAGCTTTGCAGTCCGGCAGGCACCAGCCGTTTTTCATACGCACGCGCCACTTTTCGGAACACCCACAACAGCAACAGGGCTGTCAGCAAAAGGCCCACCACCACTTTCGAGATCGAGAAGTCCAGCAGCATGGCCCCGTCGGCGGCCGCCAGCCGGTCGTGATGCAATTGAATGCCCTGATAGGTGTGATCGGGGCTATGATAAAGATGGCGTGACGAAAACACTTTCAAGCCATGCCCCTGATGATAGACGATAATGGGCAGGTAGAGCGTGGCATGCAGATCGCCGTAAGAGAAAAAGTGCCATTGATAGTCATCCAGCAGGTGGTGGACAATCACCTGACCGATGCCTTCTTCTTGCGAATGTTCGTCGGCTGTTTCATGCGGATGCTCTGCATCCGCCGCCATGCTGTTCCATGGCAGCCACAACGCCCAGAGAATAACCAGCCAATGTCTCATGCGGAATAGTTAGAGGATTTCGCCATTCGGGTCAGCATCCGAATTTCGAGGAAAGTATAGGTGAAATAGGCGATGAGCATAGTGGCAACCGCCGGCCATGTTTTGACTTCCATCACTTTCACCACCACCATCACAACCGCCGTGGCCGCCAGCATTTTCATCAGGATGCCGCCCACCATGGCCGCCATGAAATGCTTAGGCGCGGCCAACAGATAGCGGGCTGTGATCAGCATCGACAGCGTGGCCGCCACCCACAACACCAGCACCATGCCGGCCAGATAGGGCCAGGGGTTGCCCAGCCACATATCCAGGGCCGCCCCCACCAGAATACCGGCGACGCCGGCTGCACGCCACAACCATTTACTTTTTCCCGTTGCCATATGTGCGAACCACGCTGAAAAGCGCGGCAAAAATACCCAGGGCCCCTCCAACGATTGTGAAGAGTGGATATTTAGACGCGAAAACAGAATCGATGAGATATCCCAGCCCTACCCCCAACAACACCGCCGCCACGATCTGAAAGCCAAGATGGGAAAGCCGTGCATAATCATGCCACCACTTTCGATCGGGCAGGCGTGACTTTTTCATGCTTTTTCTCCTCAAAATGGGCGTTCACGCTTTTTTCCCCCATCTCACACGCCCCATTATATTGTGCCCCTTCCATGATTTTAAGACGCATCGTAGCGATATTGCCGGTGATCCGGGCGGTAGCCGTGAGCACCAGCAGGCCCCGCACATACACATTGCCTTTCACATGCCCTGAAAGCTCGGCCTCCTTACACCAGATGTCTCCCTCGATTGTTCCTTTGGCACCCAGAATCAGGCGGGCCTGTGTGCGGATATTTCCCTGCAACGTTCCGTCGATGCGGATATTGCTTTTGGCCGTGACCTCGCCGGAGATCGTGGTGTCGGGACCAATAATGTTGATTGTTCCCGGTGCGGCACCCACGGTTCCGTTATCTTTCTTTTTCCCAAACATCAGGTGATAATTTAATAAAATGTGAAGGATCAAGGGGCACACCGTTGAGCCACAGCTCAAAATGCAAATGGGGGCCGGTGCTTAGCTCACCCGTCGATCCCACTCTTCCAATTGGCATTCCAGCGTGCACAAAATTACCCACTTTTGGGAAAACCGCTGCGCAGTGCTTAAAAATCGACACGAACCCACCTTGATGTTGAATGACCACGACGTGTCCAAACGCCGGTGTGAGGCCTCGAAACACCACCCGTCCGGGGGCGATTGCCCGAAAGAGGGCCCGGTCGGGCGTAGCGATGTCTATAGCGAAATGTCGAATCGCTGGATCAAAATCGGACGATTTATACCCCTTCATGACCGGCGGCAAGAACGGGAAATAGCGTTCCCCGCCCGACTTTGCCCGAAAAGACTGCAGGAACGAAGATTCATAAGACTGGCGAAATTCCACCTCCACTTCGGTGGGTGCCAACGCTTCGGGCTTGACGTCCATCGGCGCAAAAGAGTCGGTATCTTCCCTGGCATCCTCTTCTTCAAAAGGAGAATGGTCAAAGAGGCTGCGCTGCATGGCATCCAGATACGCCACCTGCTTATTAATCACATCTTGGAGGGAGTCGGTGGTGCGCATCAACTCCAACACCCGACGTCGGGTCTCAATGGCGGGATAGCCGGGGATATATTCCCGCAAAGAGGTGTAGGCGATCAATGCCGCCGTGCCCAGGACAATCAACCCTGCGACAAAAAGCATCACCACCAGCAGTTTCCACGGGTGGAAAGAATAGCTTCGCCGCGGCTCGAAGTCTTCCCGATAGACGGCGACGTGGTAGAGGCTGCCCAACCGCCGGCGCATTCTCCGCCACCATCCTTCCCGAGGTGGATGATGAGGCTGTTTATTCATCGATCAGCACAAACACTTTTTCGTCGGGCCTTTTCATCCCATAGCGCACGCGGGCTATCCCCTCGACAAAAGCAGGGTCGTTCAATCGCTGCAAGTCCTTTTTCAGGGAATCGATTTGCCCTTCATAATCGGCCACCTGTTGCTCGAGTCTGTGCTTTTCTCGTCTCATCTCCCATAAATTCCAGACCGAATAGGGCTGTAAGAACAATATCCACAACAGGCCTAATAAAAGAAACCAAAATGAATACCGACGCATAAACGGCGGCAAGCCCTCCCAAAAACGCTTGATCTTGTTCATACGATTCGGGCGGGACGCGCCAGTCGGGGTTCGGCTTCTTCGATCCGCAAGAGCTGGTTATACTTGGCCAGGCGTTCCGAACGGCTCAGCGAGCCGGTCTTGATCTGCCCGGCGTTGGTGGCCACGGACAGATCCGCAATGAAGTTGTCTTCGGTTTCTCCGGAGCGGTGACTGATGACCACGTTATAGCCGTGCGCTTGGGCCAGTTCGATGGTTTCGAGGGTTTCGGTCAGGGTGCCGATTTGATTTAGTTTGATCAGGATGGCATTGGCCACGCCCTCGGTAATGCCGCGCTTCAACCGCGTGGGGTTGGTCACAAAGAGGTCGTCGCCGACCAGCTGCACCCGGTCGCCCAGCCGTTCGGTGAGCATCCGCCATCCGGCCCAGTCGTCCTCGGCCAGGCCGTCTTCGATAGATACAATGGGATATTGCCGGGTCCACTCGTCATACAGATCGATAAGCGCTTCCCGGGTCAGGGCCTCGCCGGTCGATTTAAACAAGACATACCGGTCTTTTTCGGCATCATACATTTCCGAAGCGGCCACATCCAGCGCCAGCACCACGTCTTTCCCCGCCTGATAGCCGGCTGCTTCTATTGCCGCCAGCAACAGTTCCACCGCTTCCTGATTGGAAGCCACCGCCGGCGCAAAGCCGCCCTCATCGCCCACATTGGCCGAATAGCCCTTTGAACGAATGATTTTTTTCAGGGCATAAAAGACTTCGGCCCCCACGCGCAACACCTCCGAGAACGATTTCCGCAAAGGAATAATCATAAACTCTTGAAAATCCACCTGATTATCGGCGTGCTTTCCGCCGTTGAGGATATTCATCATGGGCAACGGCAGGGAGAAGGTGCGAGCGGTGCCGAGCCACCGATAGAGCGGCATTTTATGATATGTGGCAGCGGCCCGGGCCACGGCCATCGATACCGCCAGGGTGGCGTTGGCGCCCAATTCCCGCTTGTTGGGTCCCGCCATTCTCAGCAGCAGGCCGTCGATGGCGGCTTGTTGATCGACATGAAAATGCCGTTCGAGGCGCGGGGCGATCTGCTCGTTTACGTTGCGCACCGCCCGACGCACCGACTTTCCGGCATAGTAGCCGGCATCGCCGTCCCGCAGCTCGTGGGCTTCATGACGCCCGGTGGACGCCCCCGAAGGAACCATTGCCCGTCCCATGGCGCCATTGCGGGTATGCACCTCGACTTCCACCGTGGGGATTCCGCGGGAATCCAGCACCTGACGTGCATATACACGAGAAATCAGCGATGATGGAGAATACATGATGATGATTATTTTACTTCCGAGTGGCGTTCCGCCATCAACTCGGAAAATTGATGAAACAAATAGCGGGTGTCGTGCGGTCCCGGTGCCGCTTCCGGATGAAATTGAACGGATATGACCGGCTTTCCTTCCACCGCCATGCCTTCCAGCGAGTCGTCGTTAAGATTGACGAAAGTGGGCCGGAGTTGCGGATGTTTTTCCACTTCGGCACGCGAGACGCCAAAACCGTGATTTTGAGATGTGATCACGGCCTTACCGCTTTGCAGATCGAGGACGGGATGATTGAGTCCCCGATGTCCGATATGCATTTTATAGGTCGAGACGCCCATTGCCAGCGCAATCACCTGATGTCCGAGGCATATGCCCATCGTCGGGATGCCGTTATCAAGACAGGCTTTGGCCACATGCTGGACGTGCTGCAGGGGAGCGGGGTCGCCGGGGCCGTTGGAAAACAGGACGCCATGCGGCGCCCATTCCATGATGTCGCTATAGGAAGCATCCAGCGGAAACACTTTCAGGTAGCAATCTTCCCGCATCAACGAATGAAGGATATGGCGTTTCACGCCCATGTCCACCACAGCCACACGCCACCGGGCCTGCGGGTCTCCCATATAATAAGGTTCGGAGGAGGTCACCTTCTCCGCCAGCGCCAATCCCTGCATGGAAGGCAGCGCGCTGAGAAAAGCGTGCGCTTTTTCAAGGTCAACGTTGCCGGATGCGATGACGGCATTCATGGCGCCTTTTTCCCGAATATGGCGCACGAGGGCCCGCGTATCGACATCCGCAATGCCCACCACGCCATGGGCAATCAGAAACTCTTCCAAGGAGGTTTCGGCCAACGCTCGGGAATAATCCGGCGAGAAGCGGGCGATGACTACGCCGCGGGGCTGGACTTTATCGGACTGCGACTCGGCAAACCGGACGCCGTAGTTACCGATGTGGGCGGCGGTCATAATCAGGATCTGCCCCGCATAGGAAGGATCGGTAAAGACTTCCTGATAGCCCGTCATCCCTGTGTTAAAACAGAGCTCTCCGCCGACCGTTCCCACTTTTCCGATGGCTTTCCCTTCCCATTGCGTGCCGTCTTCCAGCAGAAGCACGGCCGACTCAGAAGGGAGCCATGACATGACGGACTATTCCTCGGAAGCGTCGTCGGAAGATTCCTGCGAAGGAGAAGCGGCGGCAGGGGTTTGTTCTTTCGACTTTTTGCCCCGCCGTCGCGAACGGCGCCGCTTTTTCTCTTTTCGGGCCGTGTAGGTGTCGTTATAGTCCACCAATTCGATCAGGGCCATCTCGGCGGCGTCTCCGAGGCGGGTGCCCAGCTTGAGGATGCGGGTGTAGCCGCCGGGGCGTTCGGCAATCTTGTCGGCGACTTCATCGAACAATTCTTTAACGGCCGCTTTGTGGCGGAGGTAACGGAAGGCCATCCGTCGGTTGTGAAGCGTGTCTTCCTTCGCGCGGGTCATCACGGGCTCGACGTATTTGCGCAAGGCCTTCGCCTTGGCCACCGTGGTGGTAATCCGTTTATGAAGAATCAGCTGGGTGGCCAGATTGGCCAGCATTGATTGGCGGTGTCCCCGTTTTCGTCCCAGGTGATTGATGCGTTTGGCGTGTCGCATAACCGTTGGCTATTTCGCAGTTTGTTGAGGAATATGCATTCCAAGTTTCAAGCCTTTTTCAGCCAGACGCTCTTTAATCAGTTCGAGCGATTTTTTACCCAGATTGCGGAACTTCATCACCTCTTCCTCGGAATATTGGACCAGTTCACCGACGGTTTTGATGCCCACGGATGTGAGGCAGTTGTATGCCCGGGCATTGAGGTCCAATTCTTCGATGGGCATTTGAAAGACTTCCGCCATATCCACCAGTTCTTCCATTTCTTTTTCCTCTTCTTCTTCATGTTCGCCGTATTGGTCGGGATTGGCCACGATGGAGGCATAGTCGATGAGGATGGCGGCGGCCCGTTGGACGGCTTCGGAAGGGGATACCGACCCATCCGTTTGGACTTTCAGGATGAGCTTATCATAGTCGGTGTCTTGCCCGATGCGGAAGTCATCTACATGATAGGCCACTTTTTTGACGGGAGAGAAGTTCGAGTCGATGGCCAGGAGTCCTTCGGGTTCTCGGCCGGTTTTGTTTTCTTCGGCGGTTCGGTAGCCGCGTCCTTTTCCCACGACGATGGTCAGTTTCAGCGGCACCGTCCGGTCGATATGGGCAATGACATGGTCGGGGTTCAACACCTCAAACACCGACGAGAATTTTTGAAGCTCACCGGCGGTGATGGTCTTGGTGCCTGAAAATTCGGCCCGAATCACCTCATAGTCCTGTTCGCCGTAAGGGCGGAAACGGATGCCTTTGACGTTGAGCATCAATTCGACGACGTCTTCGACCATTCCATCCACCGATGAGAACAGATGATGCACCCCTTCCACCTGCAGATGCGTTACGGCATAGCCTTCCAACGACGAGAGCAAAATCCGCCGCAACGCGTTGCCGAGCGTCAGGCCGTATCCTCGCTCCAGCGGATAGATTTCAATTTGTTCGTAATGGCTGTCGAGCGGGGTGATGTAAACTTTATTGGGTTTTTGAAGCGTTTCGACCGGTTTTGCTTGAAATTCTGCCATAATCACGTCTGCTTAAAAATTATTTAGAATAGAACTCGACGATAAGGTATTCTTCCACTTTTTCGGGGATTTCTTCCCGCTCGGGATAGCGAATAAACTTTCCTTTCAGGCGGGCTTCATCCACTTCCAGCCATGAATGATCTTTTCGTCGGCTCACGGAGCTGATCACTGACTGAAGGGTTTTGGAGCGCTCGCGCACTTCGACGATATCGCCGGGTTTTACCGAGTAGGAGGGGATGTTGGTCACGCGTCCGTTCACCACAATGTGTCGATGGTTTACGAGCTGACGGGCGGCGGCCCGGGTGGGAGCGAATCCCATGCGATAGACGACATTGTCGAGGCGGGCTTCCAGCAATTTGAGGAAGTTTTCCCCGGTCATGCCCGGCAGATGTTCCGCTTTATAAAACAGGTTCTGGAATTGTTTTTCCAGCAGACCGTAGGTATAGCGGAGTTTTTGTTTTTCCATCAACTGACGGCCGTATTGCGACGATTTCATACGGCGTTTTCGCACACCATGCTGCCCTGGGGGATACGGTTTACGGGTCAGGGCCTTGTCGGGGCCGAAGATGGGCTCGCGAAAGCGCCGAGCCAATCGTGAGCGGGGTCCTCTATATCGTGCCATATTCGTAAGATGCTTTAAACGCGCCGTTTCTTAGGCGGCCGGCAGCCGTTATGTGGAACGGGCGTAATGTCGTTGATGGATTCGATTTCGATTCCGCTGTTGTAGATGGCCCGCACGGCGGCATCCCGTCCGCTTCCGGGGCCTTTCACGTAGATGTGGGCGCGCCGCATCCCCAACTCATAGGCCACCTTGGCGGCATCCGATGCGGCTGTCTGGGCGGCGTAGGGCGTATTCTTTTTCGCCCCCCGAAAGCCCATCTTGCCTGATGACGACCACGAGATGACGTCGCCGTCGGCGTTGGTGATAGTAATCAGTGTGTTGTTGAAGGTGGTCTGGATATACACCCGGCCGGTCTGGTCGATCCGGACTTTTTTCTTCTTCGCAACAGTGCGTTTACGCTTGGCCATAGTGGTTATTTAACGGCTTTTTTCTTGCCTGCCACGGTTTTCTTCTTCCCTTTGCGCGTGCGGGCGTTGGAGCGTGTCCGTTGGCCGCGCACCGGCAAGCCTTTCTTATGGCGGATGCCTCGATAGCAGTTGATGTCGATCAACCGCTTAATGTTCATCTGGATTTCGGCCCGCAGTTCCCCTTCGGTCTTATACTCATCGACGATGATTTTCCGGATGGTCACCAGTTGCTGGTCGGTCCAGTCTTTCACTTTGGTTTCGTAGGGGACGCCCGCCTTATCGAGGATTTCTCGGGCGGTGCTTCGGCCGATGCCGAAGATGTAGGTCAGGGCGATGTCGCCGCGTTTATGCGTGGGTAAATCGACGCCTCGGATCCGTGCCATAGCTTACTTTTGACGTTGTTTGTAGCGGGGGTTCTTCTTGTTGATCACGTAGATTCGCCCTTTTCGGCGGACGATCTTGCAGTCGCTGCTGCGTTTTTTCACCGACACTCTCACTTTCATAACTATCGGGTCGTTTTATAGCGGAAGGTAATCCGTCCGCGGTTAAGGTCATAGGGGCTCATTTCCACCCGCACGATGTCTCCCTGCACGATTTTGATGTAGTGTTTGCGCATCTTGCCCGAGATGTGGGCAAGGATGACATGGCCGTTTTTCAGCTTCACCCGAAACATGGCGTTGGGCAAAGCTTCAATCACCTCCGCGTCCTGAACGATCACCGACTTTTTGGCCATTTTTTCAAATTGGGTGCAAAATTAGCCTTTTCAGATTACGCCGCCCATGGCATACCGTCCTTTCACGCGTCCGCCCTTGATCAGTCCGTCGTAATGACGCATGATCAGATAACTCTCGATCTGCTGGAGGGTATCCAGCATCACGCCCACCATAATCAGCAGGCTGGTCCCACCGAAAAACTGTGCAAACGCCGGACTCACGCCGATCATCATAGCAAAGGTGGGCATAATCGCCACCAGTGCGAGAAAGATCGAACCGGGTAAGGTGATGCGGCTGACCACGTTGTCGATAAATTCGACGGTGGCCCGCCCGGGCTTCACCCCGGGGATAAATCCGCCGTTGCGTTTAAGGTCGTCGGCGATTTGTTGAGGGTTAATGGTCACCGCCGTGTAGAAGTAGGTAAAGATGATGATCAGGATAGCAAAGACCAGATTATACCAGAAGCTGGTATAGTCGCTGAATACGGCCACCAGGCCCGATGCCGAGTCGGGCATGAAAGTGGCAATCGTGGCCGGGATGAACATCAGGGCCTGGGCAAAGATGATGGGCATCACGCCGGCGGCGTTGACTTTAATGGGGAGGAACTGCCGCACGCCGCCATAAACCCGATTGCCGACCACCCGTCGGGCATATTGCACCGGGATGCGGCGCGTGGCCTGCACCAGAGCCACCACACCCAACGTTACCAGGAACAAAAACACCATCTCAAGGAGGAACAGGAACAGTCCGCCGCCCGCCTGCCCCAGCTTCATTTCAAATTCCGCCGCCAACGAGGTTGGAAGGGCCGCCAGAATCCCAATCGTGATCATCAATGAGATTCCGTTGCCGACCCCCCGCTCGGTGATCTTTTCGCCCAGCCACATCACAAAGATGGTTCCCGAGGTCAACAACAACACGTTCGTGACCATAAACAGAAAGTGCGACATGGCACCGGGGTTGACCACCGGCAACAGCGCTTCGGGCACTTGCGCCCGCAGATTGACCAGATATCCCACCGACTGGACCATCGTGATGGCCACCGTCAACACCCGCGTGATCTGGTTGATCTTATTCCGTCCCGACTCGCCTTCCCGCTGGAGGCGCTGAAAATAGGGAAGCGCCACCCCCAGCAATTGGATGATAATCGACGCCGAGATATACGGCATAATGCCGAGGGCGAAGATAGATGCCCGAGAAAAGGCACCGCCCACGAACAGGTTAAACAGCCCCAGCAGACCTTCCTGTGCCTGAGCGGTGTAGCGTTCGAGTGCCTCAGGATTGACCCCCGGCAGGACCACGTAACTACCGAAGCGAAAGGCGGCGATCATCAGCAACGTGAGAATGATCCGCTCGCGCAGTTCCTTAATCCGCCAGATATTACGAAGCGTCTGTATGAAGGATTTCATTATCCGATTTTTGAAATGCGCCCGCCGGCTTCTTCAATTAGAGCCGCCGCTTTCTGGGAGAAGGCGTGCGCTTGAATCGTGATCGGTTTTTCGAGGCGGCCCCGCGCCAGCACCTTAATGCGGGCGTTTTTCGGGATCAAGCGGCGCTCATACAGTTTTTCGGGTGTGATCTCCTCCAACTGATATTTTTCGGCCCACCGGCTGATCCGATCAAGATTAAGGGCGAGATATTCTTTCCGGAAGATGTTTTTGAATCCGAACTTGGGCACGCGCCGCACCAGGGGCATCTGTCCGCCTTCGTAGGCATAGTTGCGCCGATAGCCCGAACGGGACTGGTCGCCTTTGTGTCCTCGGCCGGCGGTGCCGCCCTTTTTCGAGCCTTCACCGCGTCCCACCCGCTTGTTGGTGCGCACGGCGCCGTGTGCTGGACGTAACTGATCGAGTGTCATGACGATATTTTTTCTACGGTAACGAGATGTTTCACTTTCCGCACCATGCCCTGGATTTGCGGCGTGTCGTTGTGAATCACCGAATGGCGGATACGGCGCAATCCGAGGGCTTTCAGCGTCGCTTTTTGATCGCGGGGGCGATCAATAGCGCTTCGCACCTGGGTAATTTTCAATTTGGCCATCGGTCGAGGTTTTATCCGTTAAACACCTTTTGCAAGGGCACGCCCCGTTCTTTGGCCACCTGATGGGCGTCCCGCATTTTGAGGAGGGCTTTCATGGTGGCTTTCAGCACGTTGTGGGGCGTGGTGGAGCCTTTGATTTTGGCCAACACATCGCGGACGCCGGCCACGGAGAAAAGCATTCGCATCGTTCCGCCGGCGATGATTCCGGTCCCCGGCGCCGCCGGCCGCATAAACACCAGCGAAGCGCCGTATTTTTCTTCGATCTCGTGGGGGATGGTGCCATTGACCACGCTCACCTTATAGAGGTTTTTTCGGGCGTTGTTAATGGCTTTATTCACGGCGTTCATCACCTCATTGGCTTTGCCCAGCCCATACCCAACGATGCCCTCGCCGTCGCCCACCACCACCAGTGCGGCAAACCGGAAACGCCGTCCACCTTTGGTCACTTTGGTGACCCGATTGATCGAGACGACGATCTCTTTGAGTTCCACATCGCCCTGCCGGCGGTAAACCTTGCGATGTTCAAATCCTTCCAGGCTCATATTGCAATATATCTTTTAGCATTAAAATTGAAGACCTCCTTCCCGGGCGGCCTCGGCAAGGCGCCGCACCCGTCCGTGATAGCGGAACCCGCCCCGGTCGAAGACCACGGCTTCGATGCCTTTCGCTCGGGCCCGTTCCGCCAGCAGTTTGCCCACCATCGCCGCCTTTTCCGTTTTGGTGCCTTGGGCTGCGAGCAATTCTTTTTCCAGCGATGAGGCGGCACACAGGGTGTGGCCTTTTTCGTCATCGATCAGTTGGGCATAGATGTGGACGTTGCTGCGATACACCGAGAGGCGCGGGCGCGCCGCCGTCCCCTTGATTTTTTTCCGAATGCCCCGCCGAATGCGGCGGCGGCGATAGAGGCGTTTACGAATTCCTTCCATGGCTCAAATGACTTTATTTTCCAGCCGATTTACCGGCTTTTCGGCGGACATACTCGCCCACATACCGGATGCCGGTCCCTTTGTAAGGCTCCGGTTTCCGCAAAGCCCGAATGCGTCCGGCCACCTGGCCCAGCAGCTCTTTGTCGTGCGACTCGAGCGTGATCACCGTGGCTTTTCCTTTCCCCGACTCTACGGAGGCTTTTACTTCGGGCGGCAATACGACTATCACATCGTGGGAAAAGCCCAACGAGAGCTCCAGCTGCTGCCCCGACACCGACGCCCGATACCCCACGCCGATCACCTGCAGTTGCTTTTTGAAGCCTTCCGATACGCCCACCACCATATTGTTGATAAGCGACCGGTAGAGCCCGTGCAACGCCCGATGGCGCTGCTGTTCGGAAGGCCGCTCGACGGTGACGGCGCCGTCTTCCACCTTCACCGTGATTTCCGGATCGACCTGCAACGTCAGTTCGCCTTTGGGGCCTTTGACCTTCACTTCATTGTCCGGACTCACCGTCACTTCCACCCCCTGGGGAACCGTAATGGGTAATTTTCCGATTCTCGACATGATTGAATCTTTGATTAGATGACGTAGCCGACCACCTCGCCGCCCACCTGAAGGCGTCGGGCTTCTTTGTCGGTGAGCACGCCGCGGGAGGTCGATACAAACACAATCCCGAGGCCGTTGGCCGCCCGGGGAATGCTTTTCCATCCTTCGTAGCGCCGCAAGCCGGGGCGGCTGATGCGCTTAATCTCTTTGATCACCGGTTCGGGTTCGGCCTTGCCGGGGACCCTTGTGTATTTCAGGGCGATTTTGATGGTTTCCTGATCGCCGACGCCGGGGGCGAACTTGTAGTTCAGGATATAGCCCTGGTCGTAAAGAATCTTCGTAATCTCCTTTTTCAATTTCGAGGCGGGCACCTCCACCACGCGCTTGCGCGCTTTGAGGGCATTCCGAATGATGGTGAAAAAATCTCCGATCGTGTCCATAGTGTCGATGTTTTACCAGCTCGCTTTTTTCACCCCGGGCAACAGCCCCTTGTGGGCCAGCTCCCGAAACTTATTCCGGCAGATGCCGAACTGGCGGATATATCCTCGGGGCCGTCCGGTCATCCGGCAGCGGTTTCGCAGGCGCACGGGCGAGGCGTTCCGCGGCAGCCTATCCAGCGCGGCATAATCTCCCTTTTTCTTCAGCTCGGCCCGCCGCGCCGCATATTTTTCGACGGTTCGACGGCGCTTTTCATTTCGGACTTTCAATGAAAGTTTCGACATGTGTCGTTCGTATTTTTTTGGTGGTTATTCTTCATCCCGTTGAAAGGGCATGCCCATTTCTTGAAGGAGCCGATGTCCTTCTTCGTCGGTGCGGGCCGTGGTGACGATGGTGATGTCCAGCCCCATGATCTTATCGACCTTATCGACGTCGATCTCGGGAAACACGATTTGCTCGGCAATGCCCAGGGTATAATTTCCGCGGCCGTCTAACTTCCGGGACACCCCCCGAAAGTCCCGCACCCGCGGCAACGCCGTGCGGATGAGCCGTTCGAGGAACTCATACATGCGGTTGCCCCGCAGGGTCACCCGCACGCCGATGGGCATACCTTCCCGCAGCTTAAACCCTGCGATGGAACGGCGGGCATAGGTGGGCACGGCCTTTTGCCCGGCAATCAGGGTCAATTCTTCCACGCTCGCATCGAGCAGTTTCTTATCGTTGACGGCGGCTCCCACGCCCCGATTCAACACTATCTTGGTGATTCGGGGGACCTGCATGGGCGATTTATAACCGAACTCTTTCATCAGTTTCGGCGCCACTTCTTCTTCGTATCTGCGCCGCAGGTTGGGCTTATACTGCGTGCTCATCATTTCAGGATTTCACCGGTTTTTTTGAGGTATCGGACCCATTTTCCGTTGTCGTCGCGCTTGCGCCCTACCCGTGAGGGCTCGCCGGTTTTGGGGCTGACGACCATCACGTTGGAGATATGCAGCGGCATCTCCATTTCGATGCGACCGCCGTCGGGATGTTTGGCCGAGGGTTTGGTGTGTTTAATCACGATATTCACGCCTTCGACCAGCACCCGCTGCTTGCGCGGATACACCTTCAACACGCGCCCTTTTCGGCCCTTGTCTTTGCCGGCGATCACCAACACCACGTCATCCTTCTTGACGTGGACTTTCGGGATATGATTACATTTCCTTCGCATAACTATAACACTTCAGGAGCGAGCGAAACGATTCGGGAAAAGTTTTTGTCCCGCAACTCGCGCGCCACGGGGCCGAATATCCGCGTGCCGCGCGGCTCGTCTTGTTGATTCAGCAACACGCATGCATTTTCATCGAAGCGGATAGAAGAGCCGTCTTTGCGGCGGACTTCTTTCCGCACCCGCACCACCACAGCCCGCGACACGGTTCCCTTTTCGATATTTCCGCTGGGCAACGCCCGCTTGACGGTCACCACGATCTTGTCGCCCACCGTGGCATATTTTTTCTGACTTCCGCCAAGGATGCCGATGCAGAGGACCTCTTTGGCCCCCGAGTTGTCGGCCACCACCAGACGCGTTTCTCGTTGAATCATGGCTTCAGGGCTTTAGGTTATTTCGCCTTTTCAATCACTTCCACCAATCGGAAATGTTTTCGGCGACTCAGCCGGCGCGTTTCCATCACCCGCACCACATCATTGACCTGCAACTCGTTGTTGGGGTCGTGGATGATAAAGCGCGTGGACAGGCGCCGCCGTTTTTTATAGCGGGGGTGTTTCACGTATCGGTCGACGCGAATCACCGCGCTTTTATCCATTTTGTTGCTCACCACCACACCGACCATGGTGCGTCGGCGTGTGGTCCGCTTGTCCGGGCCTGTTGTCGTGTTGTTCATGCTTGCGATTTTTGTTGGCTGCGCGTTTTCTTCCGTCGGTTGATTTCCGTGAGCAACCGGGCGATGTATCGGCGCGTATGTTTCAGTTCCATGGGGTTTTCCAGCGGGTTGACGTAGTGGGCCATCCTCAGCCGCGCAAGGTGTTCTTTCTGCTCCCGATATATCTCGATCAGCTCTTTGTCCGTGAGCTGGCGGATGTCATTATTGCTCAATCGCGTGGCCATGCCTATTGTTTTTGAAGATAGTCGCGTCGAAACACCAACTTGGTTTTCACGGGCAGCTTTTGGGCGCCCAGCCAGAGGGCTCGTCGGGCGGCTTCTTCGCTCACGCCATCGACCTCAAACAGCACCGTTCCGGGCTTCACCCGGGCCGCCCAGAACTCCGGATTCCCCTTCCCTTTTCCCATCCGCACTTCCAGCGGCTTGCGGGTCACCGGATAGTCGGGAAAGATTCGGATCCACACTTTCCCGGCCCGGCGCAGGTGACGGGTGATGGCCACACGGGCCGCCTCGATCTGTTTGGCGGAGATAAAAGCCGGTTGAAGGGCTTTAATGCCAAAGGTTCCGAAGGAGACTTCGGCGCCGCGTTGGGCAAGCCCTTTAATACGCCCTTTCTGACGTTTCCGATATTTGGTCTTGCGTGGTTGCAACATCGTTCAACAATCTTTAATGCGTTTATCGGCGGCGTTGCCGACGGCGCCCTCCTCCCGAAGCTTTGCGGGCACCGAGGTTAAGGTCCAGTTCCCGACGTCCGATGACTTCGCCCTTAAACAGCCACACCTTCACGCCGATCACGCCGTAAATGGTTTTGGCCTCGGCGATATAGAAATCGACATCGGCCCGAAAGGTGTGCAAAGGTACCCGACCGTCTTTATATTCATCGGTGCGGGCCATTTCGCTTCCGCCCAGCCGCCCCGAGCAGCGGACTTTGATGCCGTGCACGCCGGGGGTGCGCATTGCGTCGTTGATGGCCATTTTCATCGCCCGCCGGTGTGCCACGCGGGCTTCCAGCTGCTGGGCGATGTTTTCGGCAATCAATTTGGCCGAGGTGTAAGGGTTTTTCACCTCGATGACATCGATGTCCAGTTTTTCGGTCTTGGTCAGCTTTTTCAGTTCCTGCGTCAGCTTGTCGATTTCGGCGCCTTTCTTTCCAAGGACCACGCCCACCCGGGCCGAGTGCAAATAGATGTGGAGGCGCTTGCGGGTGCGTTCGATGATGATATATGCAAACGCGCCGCGGGGGAACCGCTTATGGACGTAGTCACGGATTTTTTGGTCTTCGATGACCCGATCGGCATAGTCCGAGGCGTCTTTTGCATACCACAGCGACTCCCATCCCCGGATGTAGCCGAGGCGATTGGCGATGGGGTTAACCTTCTGTCCCATAGTCGTTATTCTTCAGTTTCGGTGTTTTCGGTTTCTTCACTCACGGGCACCGGCGTCATGGGGGCCACCACCACGGTGATGTGGCTGAATCGCTTCCGGATAGGTCGGGGCATGCCCCGCGGCGCCGTTTGCCAGCGTTTCAACACCCGGCCCTTATCCACACGAATTTCTTTGATATAGAGATCGTCGATATCCACCGGCGCGTCTTCTCCGTATTTACCCTCCCAATTGGCCACCGCCGAACGGATGAGCCGATAGAGATAGGAAGCATAGAGCTTCTTTTTATGCAGCGACAGAATATTGAGCGCTTCGGCCACCGGCTTGTTTCGGACCACATCCGCCAGCAGGCGCATTTTCCGTTCGGGGAACGGGCTGTTTTTCAGAATGGCTCGCGCTTCCATGGGTTATTTGCCTTTTTTGACGGGATGACCGCGGAAGATGCGCGTGGGCGCAAATTCCCCCAGGCGGTGCCCCACCATGTTTTCGGTAATGTAAATGGGAATAAAGCTTTTCCCGTTATGCACTGCGATGGTGTGCCCCACAAAGTCGGGGGTGATCATGGAGCGACGGGACCATGTTTTAATGGTCTCCTTTTTTCCGCTTTCATTGAGCCGCTGGATTTTACGCAGCAGCTTCCATGAGACGTAGGGGCCTTTTTTGAGAGAACGTGCCATGACTATCGTTTTTTACGCCGCTCGATGATGAGTTTTGAGGAGGGCTTATTCTTTTTGCGTGTTTTCTTTCCTTTGGCATAGAGGCCTGTCCGGGAGCGGGGATGTCCGCCGCTGGCCTTTCCTTCGCCGCCGCCCATGGGATGATCGACGGGATTCATGGCCACCCCGCGGGTTCGCGGTCGGCGTCCTTTCCAGCGGTTGCGTCCGGCTTTGCCGATTTTCACCAGGCGGTTGTCGGGATTCGAGACGCTTCCAAATGTGGCCCGACATTCCGCCAACACCCGCCGGACTTCCCCGGAAGGCATCTTGATGACCACATAACGTCCCTCTTTCGCCACCAGCTGCGCCGAGGTGCCTGCGCCGCGAACCATCACGCCGCCTGCGCCGGGGTTCAACTCGACGTTGTGAATCGTCACCCCCACCGGCATTTCTTTCAGTTTGCGGGTGTTGCCCGGCTGCACCGGCGCCTCGGGGCCGCTCAGCACCGTCTGGCCCACTTCCAGGCCCTGCGGCGCGATGATGTAGCGCTTTTCGCCGTCTTTGTAGGCCACCAGCGCAATAAACGCCGTCCGGTTGGGGTCGTATTCCAGCGTCTTGACCACACCCGGAATGCCGACCTTGTCCCGCTTAAAGTCGATAATGCGATAGTAGCGCTTATGGCCGCCGCCCCGATACCGCATGGTGCGCCGTCCCTGATTGTTCCGGCCGGCTTTCTGCTTGAGGGGCTTGAGCAACGAACGCTCGGGCGCCACCTTCGACAGGTGGGAATAGTCCACCAACACGGTGCCACGCAAACCCGGCGTGATCGGTTTAAGTCGTTTCAACGGCATGACCTACTCGTTAAATGTTTTTGTAAAAGTCGATTTCGTTCCCTTCGGCCAGGGTCACGATCGCTTTTTTGAAGGAGGGTTTGGCGCCGCGGATAATAGCGGTCCGCGTATATCGATATTTCGGCTTTTTCGGCATAATGTGGGTGCGCACTTTGACGACCTTGACGCCGTAAAGCTGCTCGATTTCCCGCTTGATTTCTTCCTTGGTCGCCTTCTTATCGACCACGAAGGAATATTGATTCAGCACCTCCGACAGCTGGGTGGCTTTCTCCGTGATGATCGGCCGTTTGATAACTCCCTTCATGGCTTAGAAATTTTCATTCATGAATTGTGCGGCTTTGCGCGTGATCACCAGCGTGCCGGCATGGAGGATCCGGTAGGTGTTGAGGCAATCGGCCCGATGAAATGCCACGTTGGGCACGTTGCGTCCGGCGGCGATGAGGTTGGGGTCGGTGTCGTCTTTGACAAGGGCGGCTTTTCGGGTGGGCAGCTCCAGGTTTTTCCACATTTTCAGGAACGCCTTCGTCTTAGGCGTGTCCATCGTAAAGTCGTCCACGACGATAATGCGGCCCTGTTGCATCAGGGCGGCGAGGGCGCTGCGGCGGGCGGCCCGTTTTTCTTTTTTGTTGATTTTTTCCTCATAAGACCGGGGTCGGGGCCCGAAGATGGTGCCGGCGCCCCGCAACGGCGGTGCTTTTCGGCTGCCGCGGCGGGCCATGCCCCGTCCTTTCTGAGCAAACAATTTACGGGTCGAGTAAGCCACTTCGCCCCGTTCTTTCGTTTTGTGGGTTCCCTGGCGGCGGTTGTTCAGGATGCGTTTCACATCCCGCCACAGAAGATGTTTCCGGACGGGGCCCGCGAACACTGCATCGTTCAGCTCGATGCTTTCGCCCGTGGGCTGTCCGGTGGTAATGTCTATCACTTCCGCTTTCATGACGGCAATTATTTAAGGACCAATACGTAGCCGTTGCGCGGGCCGGGCACCGCCCCTTTCACGACCATGATGTTTTCTTCGGGAATGATTTTGACCACCTGAAGGTTAAAGACTTTAACGCGCTCATTGCCCATGCGCCCTGCCATCCGCTTGCCTTTGAACACGCGGGAAGGAAACGACGAGGCGCCCAGCGACCCCGGCGCCCGCTCCCGGTTGTGTTGGCCGTGGGTGCGGCCGCCCACACCCGCAAAGCCATGGCGCTTGACCACCCCCTGAAAGCCTTTCCCTTTTGAACGGCCCACCACATCCACAAACTCGCCTTCTTCGAAGATGTCGGTGATGGTCAGCGCATCGCCCGGCTTCACTTCTTTTTCCAGCCCGCGAATCTCATGCAGAATACGATGCGGCTTCACACCGGCCTTTTTGAAATGGCCCAGCAACGGTTTGGTCGTGCGGCTTTCTTTGATGGGTTCATAGGCGATCTGCACCGCTTCGTAGCCGTCGCTTTCGGCGGTCTTGACCTGGGTCACCACACAAGGGCCCAGCTCCAACAGCGTGCAGGGGACGTTTTTGCCTTCTTCGTTGACGAACGAAGTCATTCCGATTTTCTTCCCGATCAGCCCGGTCATGATTCCAACACTTTTAAGTCGATGTCCACCCCGGTGGGCAAGTCCATCTTCATAAAGGCATCCACCACTTCCGGAGAGGGGTTATAGATTTCCAGCAGGCGCTTATGCGTAGCCAGCTGGAATTGTTCCCGCGACTTTTTGTTTACGTGCGGCGACCGCAACACCGTAAAGATTTTTTTCTCGGTGGGCAACGGAATCGGGCCGGCGATGATCACGCCCCGCACTTTGCCTTTGAGGTTGGTCACGATCTGGCGGGCCGCACGGTCCACCAGCCGGTGGTCGTAAGACCGCAGTTTAATGCGCATTTTCTGGGCCATAACTCATTTATGCTTTTACGGTGCCTTTCACTTTTTCGAGCACTTCTTCGGCCACGTTGGCCGGCACCTGTTCGTAGTGCGAAAACTGTATCGTAGAGGTGCCCCGTCCGGAAGTGATGGTCCGCAACGTGGTAACGTAGCCGAACAGCTCGGCCAGCGGCACCAGTGCTTTGATCACCTGGGCGTTGCCCCGGGCTTCGATGCCCTGGAGTTGTCCCCGTCGGCGGTTGATGTCGCCGATGACGTCGCCCATGTGTTCTTCGGGCGTGATGACTTCCACCTTCATGATGGGCTCCATCAACACCGGCCCGGCTTTCTGCGCTGCATGACGGAAGGCCATCTTGGCGGCGATTTCAAACGACATCGAGTCGGAGTCCACCGGGTGAAAGCTTCCGTCGAAAAGCCGCACCTTCATCGAATCGACGGGATAACCCGCCAGCGGGCCGTTTTCCATCGCCTCTTCAAATCCCTTCTGCACCGACGGGATATATTCCTTGGGAATGGCGCCGCCCACAATCTCATTCACAAACTGAAGGCCTTTGACGTCCTCATCCGCCGGACCGATTTCAAACTGAATGTCGGCATATTTCCCGCGGCCGCCCGTCTGTTTCTTAAACACCTCCCGATGCGTGAAGTTGTCGGTGAGGGCTTCCCGATAGGCCACCTGCGGCTGCCCTTCATTGACTTGCACGCCGAACTCCCGCCGCAGACGGTCCACGATAATTTCCAGATGCAGCTCGCCCATCCCGCTGATGATGGTCTGCCCCGTTTCTTCATCGGTGCGCACCTGAAAGGTGGGGTCTTCTTCCATCAGCTTGGCCAGCGCCAGCGACAATTTATCGGCGTCTTCCTGCGTCTTCGGCTCGATGGCCAGCGAGATCACCGGCTCGGGGAACTCCATGCTTTCCAGCAGCAGCGGATGCGCTTCGTCGGTGAGGGTGTCGCCCGTCTTAATGTCCTTGAACCCCACTGCGGCGGCGATGTCGCCGGCTCCCACCTCATCAATCGGGTTTTGCTTGTTGGCATGCATCTGATAGAGCCGCGCAATCCGCTCTTTGTTGCCCGAGCGGTTGTTCAACACATACGAGCCGGCCTGCAACTGCCCCGAATACACCCGGAAATAGGCCAGCCGTCCCACATACCGGTCGGTCATAATCTTAAAGGCCAGCGCACAGAACGGGTCGTTAATGTCGGGCCGCCGCACCTCTTCCTGCCCCGTTTTAGGATTGACGCCCTTCACCGGCGGCAGGTCCAGCGGCGAGGGCAGATAGGCCGCCACCGCATCCAGCAACAACTGCACACCCTTGTTCTTAAAGGCCGACCCGCACAGCATCGGCACGATGTCCAGGTTGATCGTGGCCGTCCGCACGGCATGGCGGATTTCCTCCTCGGTGATGCTCTCGGGGTCTTCGAAGAATTTTTCCATCAACACATCGTCGCTTTCGGCCACCATTTCCAGCAGCTGATTGCGCCAGTGCTCGGCTTCTTCCCGCAGGTTTTCAGGGATTTCTTCCGTCCAGTATTTGACGCCCTTCGACTCCTCATCCCACTTATAGGCCTTCATCGTGATGAGGTCAATCACGCCTTCAAAGTTTTCTTCGGCCCCGATGGGAATTTGCAACGGCACGGGCGTGGAGCCCAGCCGCGTTTTGATCTCTTCATAGACGCGGAAAAAGTCGGCCCCCACCCTATCCATCTTGTTGACGAAGGCAATCCGCGGCACGCCGTATTTATTGGCCTGCCGCCACACCGTTTCCGACTGCGGTTCCACGCCGCCCACCGCACAGAAGAGCGCCACGGCCCCGTCCAGCACCCGCAGGCTGCGTTCCACCTCCACCGTAAAGTCCACGTGCCCGGGCGTGTCGATGATGTTAATCACATATTCCTCGCCCTTATAGGTCCACGTCGTCCGCGTGGTGGCCGAGGTGATGGTGATGCCCCGTTCCTGCTCTTGCTCCATCCAGTCCATCGTGGCCGCCCCCTCGTGCACCTCGCCGATCTTATAGTTAATCCCCGTATAAAAGAGGATCCGTTCGGTGGTGGTTGTCTTCCCCGCGTCGATATGGGCCATAATGCCCGTATTCCGATATTTCCGCAGGTCCCGGTCTTTCAGCTTTCCCGTGTTCTTTGCCATGACTTCCGAATTCGTCTTAAAAAAATGCTAAAAGCGAAAATGGGCGAACGCCTTGTTGGCTTCCGCCATGCGGTGCGTATCTTCTTTTTTCTTCACCGCGCCGCCTTCGCCCTGACGGGCCGCCAGCAGCTCCGCGGCCAGCTTTTGCGCCATTCCCTTGGCCCGCCGCTGACGGGCATAGCGGATAATCCATTTAATGCCCAATGAGAGGCGCCGATCCGACCGCACTTCCGTGGGCACCTGAAACGTGGCACCGCCCACCCGACGGCTCCGCACCTCCACCGACGGCATCACGTTGCCCAGCGCCTGCTTAAACACTTCCAACTCGTCCTCGCCGGTGCGCTCACGAATAATCGCCATCGCATCGTAAAAAATCCGCGCCGCCAGAGTTTTCTTCCCCTTCCACATCAGGTTGTTGATAAACTTGGCCACCACCACGTCGTTATAGCGCGGGTCGGGAGCGATTTCCCGCTTTTGAGGTCTTCCTTTCCGCATAATGTTTTATGATTTGGGCCGTTTCGTGCCGTATTTTGAGCGGGCCTGCTTCCGCCCCTCCACGCCGGCGGTGTCCAGCGCCCCGCGAATGATGTGATAGCGCACCCCCGGCAGGTCTTTCACCCGGCCGCCCCGCACCAACACGATCGAGTGTTCTTGCAGGTTGTGCCCCTCGCCCGGGATGTAGGCGTTCACTTCTTTACCGTTGCTCAACCGCACACGGGCCACCTTCCGAAGCGCCGAGTTCGGCTTCTTCGGCGTGGTGGTATATACCCGCACACACACGCCGCGCTTCTGCGGACACGCATCCAGCGCCGGCGAGCTGCTCTTTTTCTTAATTCGTTTGCGCCCTAAGCGAATCAACTGTTGAATAGTGGGCATACTGGCCTTTTCATTTAAGGGCTGCAAAAGTAAAAAAACAGCCTTACCAAATCTATCGCCATGAAAAAACGGCACAGGCCGCCGCCGGTCGGCTTTCCGGCTTTCTATTGAATCATCATTCTTGGGGCGTGTCCCTCCGGCGCCTTTCGCCCGTTGCCTTCGACAAGCTCAGGCAGCGGGCGCGGTCGGCGCCTTCGGGTCGGGCCCCTGCGGGCTCGGCTGTCCGCCTCGGCCCGCCCACCATCCCACACCACACCCTGCGCCACCCGCGTGGCTTCGACTTCGCTCAGCCAGCGGGTGTTCCCCACGGGCGGCGGTCCCTGAGCTTGTCGAAGGGCGGTCCGCCTTGCCTTACGGCTCGGCGCCCTTCGGGCCCCTCACGCGACGTAGGGGCACGGCATGCCGTGCCCCTACGAAACGGTCTCCCCTACATCAAAAAACTCCCCTCCCCGCAAGCGGGGAGGAGGCCAGGGGTGGGGTTAAGAGACTGATGCCAATTGCAGAACACCGATGAACGAACGCCGATTTAAGAACAAAAATGATAAATTAAAATAATACCTTAAATCAAAAATCGGTGTTCGGCGTTCGATATTCCGTAGGGGCACAGCGACGCTGCCCCCTACGGCTCCCTCACGCGGTCCACCACACCGACGCCGGCACCGCTCCAAACCCCCGCTTGTAAAAGGCTATCTGCTCGGCCCGCTGCAACGGTGCCGGCAACATATCATAACGATGGATGCCCAGCGCCACCGCCCGCGCCATCATCTCGTAATGCACCCGATAAGCGCCCAGGGCGTCCTTTCGGTCGGGATGGCGCAACGCATGCCAGTGAAACATCGAATGCGGATGCGCAAACGCGACGATGCCCGCCACCACCGCACCGTCCTGATAGGCCAGCAAGCCGTTTACGCCGCGCAGGCCCAGCAGCATCTCAAAAAACGCCCCATCATACCGAAGGCGTTTTTCTTCCCACCGCTCATAATTTATGGTATAAAGCGCCAGATAGTCATCGAGGTTGTCCACCGTGAGGGCTTTCACCGTCATCTCCCCGCGATAGGTGCGCCGCCAATAATTTCGATGCGTGGCCCGCCATTCCCGCGGAATCCGCTCGGCCGCCGGCGGCAGCACCGCCACGTAGGTTTCCCAGCGTTGCGCCGGCCACGGCGGGCGCTGGATCGTCAGCATCTGCAAGGTCAGGCCTTCCCGCCGTGCCCAACGGCGGGCCGCTTCCCACAGCCGCTCCCACCGTCCGGTGGAATACGTCACCGGGCCGCCATAGGTGCCCGGCGGCGAGCTCATCGCCCGGCGTCCCCGCACCGCCACGGGCATCCACCCGTCCGAGCCAAATTCCAACGCAAATACCGTCCATCCCTGCCAGCGCGCCCAGACCTCATACCACTCCGGCGTATGAAAATAGGTGGCCGCCACCGACCACGCCCGCTCGGCCCACTGCTCCCGAGAAAGGCGGCGCACCCGCATCGACGGGCCGTTTAGGCCGCGGCCCGCTGTAAACGGCGCCGCACCTCTTCTCCGTCGATCCGAAGGGTCTGCCCCTGATAGTCCCGAATATTGAACATGTAGTCGAGCAGCACCTTTTCGACCACCCCGCGAAGGCTGCGCGCCCCGGTTTTCAACCGCAGCGCTTCTTCCA
>JALVCQ010000085.1 GCA_027009805.1 Bacteroidota bacterium | reverse complement strand
CGAGTGGATCGACGTCGGCTCATCGTTCCTGCCTTCCGAAATTGTGGCCGCCTTCTTGTGGGCACAGCTCGAAGGAATGGATGCCATTCAGCAGCGCCGCATGCGATGGTGGCAGGCCTATCACGACCGCCTCGCACCCCTCGAAGAAAAGGGCTGGCTCCGCCGCCCCATGCTGCCCGACTATGCGGTGCACAACGCCCACCTTTATTATATCCTGACCGAGGACGCCGCCACCCGCGCCCGCCTCATCCAGCACCTGCGGGCCCGCGGCATCTACGCGGTGTTTCACTATCTGAGCCTCCACCGAAGCCCCTTCTATCGGGAAAAACACGACGGGCGCCCACTGCCCAACGCCGACCGCTACTCCGACACGCTGTTGCGCCTGCCGCTCTTTTGCGACCTCACCGAAGAAGAAATCGACCGTGTGGTGGACGCACTGGAAACCTTCTTCACCGGCTGAGCCGCTACTTTTGCGCTGATGGAACGCTTCCCTCGGGTATATATGCTGGGCATCGGCGGCATCGGGATGAGCGCCATGGCCCGCTATTTCTGCTGGGAAGGCCGTTCGACGGCCGGTTACGACCGCACCCTCACGACGCTGACGCACCAGCTGGAAGCCGAAGGCTGCCGCATCACCGACCGGGAAGCCGTAGCGGCCATCCCGCCGGATTTTACCGACCCGCAGCACACGCTGGTGGTCTATACGCCGGCGATCCCGTCCGACCATCCGCAACTGCGTTTTTTTCAACAGGGCGGCTTTCGGGTGGTGAAGCGCTCGGATGTGCTGGGATGGCTTTCCCGCAAGTATCCCACGCTGGGCGTGGCCGGCACGCACGGCAAGACCTCCACGGCCGGATGGCTCACCTTCCTGCTGGATCGGCTCCACGTGCCCATCCTGTCGCTGGTGGGCGGCATCCTCAACAACTACGGGCGCAACGTCGTGTTGCCGCCGCCCGACACGCCCCCCCGCTTTTTTGTGGTGGAGGCCGACGAATACGACCGCACCTTCCTGAAAATCGACCACATGTGGGCGGTGGTCAATGCCATCGACCCCGACCACCTCGACATTTACCATACCGAAGCGGCATTTTTGGCGGCGTTTCGGCAGTTTGTGGCCGCCGGCCGGGAGGGCGTTGTGCTGGCCGATCACGTCGCGGCGGCATTCCGTGAGGAGAAAGCGCCGCCGAAAAAGGTGGTTTTCGGTCGGGATGCCTCGGCGGATTATGCATTTACGCTGCCGGCGGTGGATCGGGTGCAACTCTATCGGCAAGGACGCCCCTGGTTTGAGACGCCCCTGCCGGTGCCGGGCGTGCACAACGCCTATAACCTGACGGCGGCCCTGGCCCTTATCGACCGACTGGTGCCCGAGGTTAATGTGGAAGACCTGCAAGCCGTCATCCCGCAATATCGCGGGGTATGGCGCCGATTTTCCCGCATTGAAGGCGTGCCGTTTGTCTGGATCGACGACTATGCCCACCTGCCCGCCGAGATTGAAACCACGCTGCGCACCATGCAGGCGCTCTATCCCGACCGGCGGGTGGTGGCGGTGTTTCACCCTCACCTGTATAGCCGCACGCGGGATTTTGCCCCCGCATTCGCCCGGGCGCTCACGCAGGCCGATGAAGTGTGGCTGTTGCCCATTTATCCTGCCCGTGAACAGCCCATCCCGGGCGTCTCGTCGGCATCCATCGCCCAACATTTTCCGCCCGATTTCCCGCACGAGCTGATCTCCAAAGAGGAATTATTCCGACGGCTCACCACAGCGCCCCCGCCCGTGCTCATCACCCTCGGCGCCGGCGACGTGGACCAGATGATCCCCGAGGTCGTCCGGCACTATTCAGCGTGAGAGAACCGACGGGTGTTTGGGCATGTGGTGTTATACTTTCACCAACTCAAAGGGATTGTTAATCGAGCGGCGGCCAAAGATTTCCAGCAATGTGACGAGGTCGTTTTTGTCTGCGTGTTTCTTTTCTAACTTCTTCTGGTGAAATGGTTGGTTCAGTGCAGGAATTCGGGCGGCAAAGAAGGGCGGAAGTTCATTAAACACATATTCCTTTTCGATATCCGGGAAGTTGGCCAACGGAGCCACAAATGGGGCGGCCTTATATTGTTCTGAATAGGCGAATATCCACTGTTTATTGCGATAGCGCAATGTGCCAATGGTTTTTCCCTTATACCGTAGGTCGAACGTAGCATCCTCGTTAGCGGAAAAACGATTGCCTCCTGCGTCCTCTTCCCAATCTACCCATGGAAGCAGCTTTTTCAGGATATTCATAGTCGCAAAATTTCTTTCATCCGCTGAAAGCGCCATAAAAGCACCTTCCGGATGAGTTGCCTTCGTGTTTCGCTAAATAAAGCCTTGTAGTCGTCATCAAGCAAATCAAAAACTTTGCCGAGAAGCCCGCTTTCAAAAATAGTAATAATCTGGAAATCGTTCCGAAAATGTTCTTGATGACGCGCTATGAGGTCAAAATGGTTGATTTTTGTTTTTGATTGTTTTTCGATTCCGATTTTAGGGCAACTTCCCAGGCAGTATGATTCAATTTTATTGAAATTGCGAGGGAGACGGTCCTCGGGAGAGTTCCAGAAAAGTGCTCTGGCAGAATCGTAGATAGGAGCAAATCGCGGAGATTGTTTCTTAATGTCGGAAATAACGCCCCAGTTGTACAAATGGCGGTCATTGTTCCCGACCAATGCATCAAAAAACAGCAGCCGCATAAAATCCTGAAAAAGACCTGAGGCAGATTGTGGATACATTGCCTCAAAAACTTCTCTGGTAAAGTGAACAGTAAAAAAGTCCTGTGTTGCCTTTTCTTTTTCGACGTCGTCGATAAAACTTTTATCTTGCAAGAAAGCCGCATATAAGTCGGCTCCATGTTCTAATTTCTCTTCTATATTTAGGAAATATTTTGAGAGGAATCGGATTTGTCCACCAAGTATGCATAATCGGGAATCAGCCATATTGAAGCCCAATGTTTTCCCGACATCTGTCAGGAACTGTTCTGTTATCGATTCATTTGGATACCATTTGTGGCCTAACTTGGCGATATATATCGACCACGACTTGATGTCGGATTTCCGAGCAATGCCGTATTCATACAATCGAATAATATCTTTTGGAGCATCACCGGTTATTGCAACGTCCCTGACGACAGTGTATTGATGTTTTTTGGCAACGTAGATTTTTGCATACTTTGGAATAAAGCCCGATTTTTTCAGAATGGGTAAGGGCTTGATATGCTTAAAGTAAGGCGGTATCCGTCGAGGGTGTGGCATATATGAAAAGAGTTTTTAATGAAGAACGAAAGATACCAAATCATGGTGTCAGAAATAGACCTTCAGCAGCCATCCCACCAGGATGCCGAGGTAGTTGCCGATGGCGTAGCCGATGAGGCCGGCAGTGAGGCCGGAGAGGATGACGCGGCGGTTGTTGAGCGCTCCTGCAATCATAGGGACGAAGGGCGGCGAACAGATGAGGGCGGTGGAGGTGACCATCACG
>JALVCQ010000084.1 GCA_027009805.1 Bacteroidota bacterium | reverse complement strand
CGACTCGTTCAAAAAACGAACCCGAGGCGCCACCACCGTCGTCACACGAGGAACCGCCGAAAAACGAGCCTCAGGAACCGGATACACTTCGATGTATTCTCCTCGGGTCAGCGTGTCCGCACACCCCCGGTCCGACTCCGCTATCAACGTCACGTCATAGCTCCCCGTCGAATCAAACGTCTTCCGCACGTTCTTCAACGAAGCCCGCTGACCGTCACTGAACTGCCATTCATAACGCGTCACCGTTCCCTGCGCTATCGTCGTCAGGTTCGCAAAATCCACCTGCAACGGCTGGCAGCCTTGCTGCGGGCGGGCGGAGAAGTCTATTTCCGGCGCCGGGTAAAGACTGACATGAATCGTGTCCCACGCCTCGCAATCGATGCTGTCGAACCTCTCCCACACATGCAACATAAACGTCTTCGGGACCTCCAAACTCACTGGTAGTCCACGCTGCTCACCCACCGGATGGGATGAAGACATCTCATACCACACATAGTGTGCATTACCCGTTTCCCCCGACTGAGGCATCAAATACACCAGGTTCTCGGGGCAGGCCCATATCGTATCCGGCAATAACGGGTCCAGCGACGGCATCTTGTCAAGCACCACCGTGTCTTCCATCCAACACCCGCCCTGCGCCGTCACCCGAAGGATGTATGGCCCTTGCACATATACCCGCACCGAGAGACCCGTATCAATAAGCGTGTTGTGCTGAAACCACTGAATCACCCGGCCCGAATCTTCGGTAAGCGCGTAGTGCCCCGTCAGCGTCGCCGAATCTTCCGCACAAGTCCGAATCGTGTCGATGACATCCACCCGCGGCACTTCCTTCACGCCCACAAAAGAAGAGTCCGATGCCGTGCATCCGTCTGAATGGCTTACCGTCACCTTGATAAGCGTCGGCGTATCCACCACCATTGTTACCGACGTTACATTCGAATCGCCTGTGGACCAACCAATATGAGCGGCAGACGATGTAAATCGGAGACGGGCGTTCCATCGTACTGTGTCGCCTTCACACACAAGGGTGTCAATGGGTGTAAGACTCACCGCTGCGGCCGTATCGATGAAAACTGAATCATAATACTGGGCCGTACACCCGTCGTCGATGACGTTCAGATAGAAATAATGCCATTGTCCGGGCGTTTCAAATTGGAGCGTAAAATTTTTCTGCAAGACCTGAAGGGGCGGTTGCAACGAGGGGAAGTCCCATCGCCACGAATCGGCTTCCCCTGAGGTCAGTTCGGCCGAAAAAGCCGCCCGTGCGCATCCGAGGGTGTCCACGGTATAGGTGGCTCTCGGTTTGGGTTTCACGCGTATGAAGTAGTTGCGCCTCTTGACGACCGGCAGAGGGCATCCGTGTTCCACCACGGCGGCCGTAAATTGATAGGGGCTGGTCCGCGCAGTCCCCACAGGAGGCGTCCAACAGAACTGTCCGGTAGGCCCCTGAATGGTTTGCCGCTGTGCCACCGGCGGCGGCGTCACCACAAAGGTCGCCCCCGGAATGGCGGCGTTCCACGACAGCGTCAGCGAATCCGCCGTATCCATATCATGGGAGTAAATATTGAAACACAATTGCTCATCTTCACATGCTTCAATAAAAAAACCGTTCGTTCCATTGATGCCACTCAGGGCCGGGGGCCAGACACTCGTCCGGGAGAGGCAGGCGACAAGCCTCACCGCCATATCCCGGCGCATCCGACCCACGAGTTGGCCATTGCGGTATTCTCTGATTTCCAGCACGATCACATAGGCGCCCAGTTGGACAGGCCGAAATTGCAACTCGCCCGTGCTCGGGTCGATATGAAAACCATAAGGTAATGGCAAGTTGGCATTGGGCCAGCCCAAGAATTTAAGCGGCTTATTCATCGAATAGCCCGATATATAGGGGACGGTTTGAAAAGCAGTTCCCAAATCACCATTAGTGGGGCCGTTTTCCAGCGGCCGGGCCAGAACGACCACAATAGAATCGTTGTCTCCATCTACCACTCCCAGGGTATAGCTGACGTCTTGCCCTATACACACGGCCATCAGGGGCAGGAGGGAATAGGTGGGGCTGTTGTTGCAGGGAGAATCGCAAATATCCACCTCGCCATAGATATAGAGGTCGGTCGTGTCGGGGTTGTACAAATTATCTATTGTGCTGCTCCGACAACAAGCCTTCCAGTAAAAACGCACCATACAGCAGCCGGCGTTTTTGAGCGTCGTCACATCGGCGGTAAACTCATATCGATAGAGCTCCACTCCATAGCCGAGGCAGTTTGTCCCTCCACTGCACGGCGTGCACGTATCATCACACACCGGCGTAATATCCATGCCGTTAATAAGCGGCGTAGAAGACAAGGCGCTGTCGCCGGACAGGCTGGTGTCGGAAGCACAATGATAGCCAAGCACCATCGGCGTATTGCCCAAAGGCGTCCCCGTGCAATCCCTGTAAATATTCAGGGTGACCTTATAGTGGTTATTTCCCAGGCATTGCCAGGTCATATCGCTACCCAGAAGATCGCCGGCGGAGAGTGGTGTGGGAGGCCATAAACACAGCCCCACCAGTCCCATGAGGGCCGGAAAGGGTATGCGAAAGGCGGTCATCTCATCATCGGTCTGTCAGCAAATTTAACGAACTTTCAAAACAGCGAACAACGCGTTATCGCCTTGCATGGGGACACCCCATGCGCAATAGCATGGTGGTTTCCCCTATTTCCGGATTCAGGAAGAGCGGTAGCCGTAGAGCCAGCGGACGGTTTGGTGGGAGCGGTTTCGGGCGGAATGGAGGGCGCCGGCGGGGATGAATGCTTCATCGCCGGGGTCGAGGTGATAGACTTCTCCGTCAATTTCAAATTCCATCGGGCCGTCGAGGGGCGTCACCAGCTCATCCACGGCATGGACGAAGTCCTCCCAGCAGCGGCCCGGCGGGTCGATCCATACGTCGCATGAAAAGCCGCGGCGGCGCCAGTCTTCGCAAATGGCTTCAGGGGGCTGTCCCACCCATTTTTTGCGCATAACAGCCGTCATTGCGATGTCGTTGCCGGGGATTGCTGGACGGGATGTTGGGAAGAAGGCGGGTCGGTTTTTCGCTTATGGAGAATAGCTTGCAAGCGGTGGGTCATCACCTTTTGCAATTCTTTCAGTTGAGCGAAGCTCAAAGGGGCGTCTTCGAGCTGGTCTTCGGCCAGCTTTTGATGGAAGATATTGCTGACCAGGCGGCGGATTTCTTCGTCGGTCCATTCGGCGCGTGAGCGGGATGCCGCTTCGATGGAATCGGCGAGCATCAGGATGGCCTGTTCGGTGGTGTGGGGGCGCGGTCCGGGATACCGGAATTGTTCGTCGTTGGTTTGTCCGGTGTTTTCGAAGAACTGGCGGTAGAAATATTCCACGCGTGAGGTGCCGTGATGGGTGCGGATAAAGTCGATGATCCACGATGGAAGGCCGTGTTTTTTCGCCAGCCGCACACCTTCGGGCACGTGTGCGATAATGATGCGGGCCGATTCTTCGGGTGAGAGGGCGTGATGCGGATTTTCTCTGCCCATGAAGTTTTCGATAAAATATTCAGGTTGCTTGAGCTTTCCCACATCGTGGAACAGAGCGCCCACGTAAGCGAGTCGGCCGTTGGCGTCGATGGCTTCGGCGGCTTCCTGTGCCAGCGTGGCCACGTTGAGGGAATGCTGAAAAGTGCCCGGGGCTTCCTGACGGAGACGCTGAAGCAGCGGATGATTCATATCACCCAGCTCCATCAGTTTCAACGGCGACGCCTTGCCCACGCTCATTTCATACAGGAAATACAACGAGAACCCCACCAGAAAGATAAGGGTTTGTCCGCCGGCATACAGCAGGCCCCATACCAGCGAAGCCGCGGCATCGGCCGAACTGATAAGATGTCCTAAGAAATATCCGCCGAGGAAAATCAGGCCCGCCAGCAGGCTGACCTTGAAATATTGAGAAACGCTTTCCACCAGACGAATGGCTCCCAGGGGCAATCCGTAAAGCCAGGAGACAACGAAAAAAGTCATGGCGCCGGTGGGGTCATCGATCTGGATAAAAAGCGCGATGACCAACACCAGCACGGCATGGCTGGCCAGGGCCGCCGCAGCCCCTAAAAAGCGATGTTGGAGGAAGAAGATAAACGGCAGAGGCGCCCACCACAGCGAGCCCGTCCACACATACGCGCCGTAGCTGGCCAACGCTCCCAACAAGGTGGTCAGAAACGACGAAAAACGGTGATCGGTAAACCGCCGCCCGCCCCACAAGAAAAACAGATAACCCACGGCCGCCGCACCGATGGCGACCCACGTGCCTATTTCATGCATCATGATGACGTAACAAGGTGCCCGTTATTTCCGTGCGAAAATATCAAACCGGCGACAGCGGTCTTGATGATAGATGCCTTTGGAAAGCGTCTAATCATCGAGCACTTCCCGCAGTGCACGGTATCGTCCGGCCATTTCTTCGTCGCCGATGCGCTCGTAAGCCACTTCCAGATTACGGGCCATGCGGGTGACGATCGGGGTGTTGGTGCACGGCTGGAAATATTCCGGTCGGGGTTCATGGCCGATCTGGACCAGAAAGTCTTTGAGCTGATGATGAAAGAAGACCGCCCCTTTCCGATAAGTGTTGATATAGAAAGCCACTTTCTCATCGGGCTGTGGGAAGGGCGGCGGGTCCGCTGCGGGAAATCCGCCCGGCCGCGGCGGGGCGTTTTCCATGACCGCCACCACAAAATGGTAGGGCAGGTTGACGCCGAACACCGGCACGCCCAGCCGTTGCCCTATCAGGATATAGAGGATGGATAGGGTGAGCGGGCTGCCGCGGCGATGAGCCAGCAGCCAGTGCAGGAAAAAGTTTTCCGGGGCGTAAAAATCTTCATCATTACCCTGATATCCTTCGACTTGAAAAAGGGTGTGGTTGATGGACTGAATGAGCTCTTTCAGGGAATAGTAGCTTTTGGCTTCCATCCACACCCGCAGGATTTGCTGGAAGACGTCCCGATGCAGGTCGTCTCGGGAAATCTCGGGATAAGCCGCCTGGGTCATCAGGGTGATGCCCGTGAGCAGGTCTTCCCCCTGTTCGGTTTGCCAGCGGCGGAGGTCGGCTTTGAGGTCGGCCATTATCAGGCGCCCCCACCATCGGCGGGCCACCGGCGCCAGCTCGGGGTCACGATAAAATATTTCCTTCAAAAAGGGCAACAGGTCGATGCCCAGGTCGTCCAGATGCTGATTGACGGGGCGGTAAACCCTCGGGCTGGCGTCCGAACTTAGCTTCAACAGCGAAGCCACATATTCAATATCCAACGATTCGGGCGAGGACACACTCCTTATTTTTTTCGTCGGCGCCTACCACGAGAAGGTTTTATCTGCTGAATCAGTTCCAAAGTGCGTTGGAGGGTGAGTTTTTGGGGGTCTTCTCCTTCGGGCAGCTTATAGTTTTTCCCCATCGCCCGGATATAGGGGCCGTAAGGTCCCTGACGCACTTCCACGGTTCCCTTTTCGTGCGCCCACTGATGAATGACTTTATTGCGTTCCGATCGTTTGCCGGCGTTTTTAATGACGGCCTCGGCCGCCGACAGTTGGAGGGCGGCGGGGTCATAGGTCTTGGGAAGGCGATAGTTTTTGCCATTCCATTTCAGATAGGGCCCGTAAGGGCCGATGTGCACTTCCACGGGATGTCCTTCCAGGGTGCCGAGGTTTCGGGGAAAAGCGATCAGGCGCAAGACCTCTTCGAGGGTGATGTCGTCGATGGAGGCGTTTTTGGGCAGCGATACAAACCGCGGCTTGGGACGGCCTTCACCGCCTTCTCCCAGTTGAATATAGGGGCCGTAGGGGCCGTATTTCAAATAGATGGGTTCGCCGGTGTCGGGGTGGCGGCCCATTTCCCGTTCGATCTTCACGGCTTCGATTTTCTGGGCCGACTCCCACTGGGGTTGAAACTCGGTATAGAAGGCTTTCAACAGGTCCCGCCATCTTTTCTTGCCTGCTGCAATGGCATCCAATTCATCTTCCACTTCGGCGGTAAAGCGATAGTCCATGATTTCAGGAAAGTGCTCGGTGAGGAAATTCACCACCGCCTTGCCCACGTCACTGGGCACCAGTTTGTTTTTCTCGCCGCCGTAGGGTTCTTCCACTGTCTGTTCTTCCATGCCGCCGTCGGGACGGGCATGCAGGATGCGGACTTTGTGACGGACGGCGGGGATGTGTTGCTTTCGGACGTATTCCCGCCGCAACAGGGTGGCAATGGTGGGCGCGTAGGTGGAAGGGCGGCCGATGCCCAGCTCTTCGAGTTTTCGCACCAGCGAAGCTTCGGAATATCGATAGGGCGGGCGGGTCATTTTCTCTTTGGCCACCGCTTCGAGCCAACGCAGGGGCTGCCCTGCTTCCACGGCGGGGAGGTCAGCCTTTTCATCCGTCTCATCCTCCCGCTGCGACGGCTGATAGACTTTAAGGAACCCGTCAAAGATCATCACCTTGCCCGTGGCTTGCAGAGGCATCAATTCAGCCACATTGTCGGCGGTGATTTTAAGGGTGGTTCGGTCGAACTCGGCGGCGGCCATCTGCCCGGCCACCGTGCGCTTCCAGATGAGTGCATAAAGGCGCTGGACGGCGGGGTCGCCGGGCACTTCGGTCCGACGAATATCGGTGGGGCGGATGGCTTCATGGGCTTCCTGCGCCAGCTTGTTCTTTGCCGTGTATTGTCGGGGTTGGGCGTATTTCTTGCCCCATTGATGCACGATATAGCGGTTGATGTCTTCAATGGCTTCGGGGGCCAGATGGGTGGAGTCGGTTCGCATGTAGGTGATGTAGCCCTCTTCATAGAGTTGTTGGGCCATGCGCATGACCTGCGCCACCGGAATGCCGAGTTTTTGGTGGGCTTCCTGCTGGAGGGTGGACGTGATGAAGGGCGCGGGGGGATTCCGGCGCACGCGTTTGGTTTCTTTTTCCGCCACTTTGAAGGCGGCCTGCGGATAAAGGGCCAGCTGGCGTCGGGCCGCGTCCTCATCCACCCGTTCCGGAAGGCGGGCCGCAAAGGGATGGTCTTCCATCGGCGGTGTAAAAACGACCCGCACGTCAAAATAGCGTTCGGCCTGAAAGCGGGCGATCTCTTCTTCCCGTTCCACCGTCAGGCGTAACGCCACCGATTGGACCCGTCCCGCCGAGAGGTTTTTCATCCGCAGCTTGCGCCACAGAATAGGCGAAAGCTGATAGCCGATGATGCGATCCAGAATGCGGCGGGCTTGCTGGGCATACACCAGATCCATGTTAATGCTGCGGGGGGTTTTCAGGGCCGCCTTAACGGCCCGCGGCGTAATCTCGTGAAATGCGATGCGGCGGGCCGTCTCCTCATCGAGGCCGAGCACCTCTTTCAGGTGCCATGAGATGGCTTCCCCTTCCCGGTCTTCATCCGTAGCCAGATAGACGGCATCAGCCTTGCGGGTGGCTTTTTTCAGGTCGGCAATCACCTGTTTTTTTTCCGGCAAGACGGTGTAATGCGGTTCAAACCCTTTGTCGATATCCACCGAGAATTTTTTGGGGTCGAGGTCCCGGACATGCCCATACGACGAACGGATGTCATACTGTTTGCCCAGAATCTTTCCGAGGGTTCGGGCTTTGGTGGGCGATTCGACGATGATTACGGCGCGCTGTTTTTGCGAACTTTTACGTGATGCCATGGTCACTGTTTACAGGGGGTGCAAATATGGTCTTTCCGCTTTTGGAGGCCGTCCGGCGTCTTCGGCGCGGGCGTTTGCCGGTGGATTCCAAGGGGCGGATTCAAGCCGGCAAGCCTTCCTTCGTGCGCTGTTCGAGGAAGGGCGCAGGGTCGAAGCTGACCTTTTTCCACAAGGGTGCCCGGGCATCCAGGACACGCCAGACCGGGGTGACTTCGGTGACGGGTTTGCCTTGCTGCATCTCTTCCCATGCGGCTTCGGCCAGAATACGCAGGAAAATGCCGGTGGTCACCGGGCAGGTCACATCGGCGCCGCTTCGGGCCGCCAGTTCACGGCGCATCGTGGGCACGTCTCGACTTTCACCCAGCGGAATGGCGCGCAGATACGCGTCGATTTGCGACGGCGAAGGAATAAGCATCTTCTGCCCCGCCTGCATGCCGGCAAAGGGCTTGTCCAGCACCTTCACCTGCGGCGGTCGGGCTGTATCGCGTTTTTCACGCCAGCTTTTTCGCTTGCCCATCTGTATCCACTTTTACATTACGTCTTCTTACCGTGTTGCCCGGCGATAACCGCCGATGAGTCGGCGTTGTCATAAGCAGCAAGCACTTTTCCGGTCATCTCTTCCGGAATGGGAATGCGCATCAGGGAAAGAATCGTGGGTGCGATGTCGGCCAGCCTTCCGCCGTCGTGCAGAAAATGCACGGGTGCGAGGATAAAGAAGGGCACGGGGTTGGTGGTGTGGGCGGTGTGGGGCGTGCCATCGGGGTTGACCATATAGTCGGCATTGCCGTGATCGGCCGTGATGATGGGAATATAGCCTTCGGTCCGGCAGGTGTCCACCACCCGCCGGGCGCAAGCATCGACGGTCTCACAGGCTTTCACCGCCGCCGAAAAGACACCGGTATGCCCCACCATGTCGGGATTGGCAAAGTTGAGCACCACCAGGTCGGGATGATGCGTTTTCATCTGCTGGATGACGGCTTCGGTCACCGGCTCGGCGCTCATCTCGGGCTGGAGGTCGTAGGTGGGCACTTTAGGCGAGGGGATCAGCGTCCGCCTCTCACCTTCAAAAGGCTTTTCCCGTCCGCCGGAAAAGAAGAAGGTGACGTGCGGATATTTTTCCGTCTCGGCAATCCGCAGTTGCGTGCGTCCACGAGCGGCCATCACCTCGCCCAGCGTGTTGGTCAGCTTCTGCTCTTCCACCAGAATCCGGATGCCCTGAAATGCCTTGTCATATTCCGTCATGGTAACGTAAAACAGCGGCAGGCGCTTCATGTCATATTGGGGAAAGTCCTCTTGCGTAAGGGCTCGGGTAAGCTGTCGGCCGCGGTCGGTGCGGAAGTTGAAAAAGAGAACGGCGTCGCCTTCTTCGATGGTAGCCAGCGGCTTGCCCGCAGCATCGGTGATGACCGCAGGCAGGATAAACTCATCGGTAACCCCTTCGGCATAGGAAGCCTGCACGGCTTCCACGGGGTCAGTAAAGGGCTTGCCCTCTCCGTTAACCAGCAAATGATAGGCTTTGGCGATACGCTCCCAGCGACGGTCCCGATCCATTGCATAATAACGCCCGATAATGGACGCGATTTTTCCCTTCTTACCGGTCAAGAACTGCTGAAGCGCCTCGATGTAGCGCACGCCGTTGTGCGGGTCGGTGTCGCGACCGTCCATGAAAGCGTGAATGAAACAGCGCGACACGCCCAGCCGCTCGAACATCTCCACCAGCCCTTTTAGATGTTCAATGTGGGAATGCACGCCGCCGTCGGAGACCAGCCCCAGCAAATGCAGCTTCTTGCCCGTTTTCCGCAGATATTCCACCAGCTCCTGAATGACGGGATGCCGGTCGAACCAACGCTCCTCAAAATATTTGTTGATCAACACCAGCGGCTGATAGACCACGCGGCCGGCACCGATGTTCATGTGGCCCACTTCCGAGTTGCCCATTTGCCCTGGCGGCAGCCCCACGTCTTCCCCGCTGGTCCGCAGTTCGATGTGCGGATGCTTATCATACAGCGAGTCCATAAACGGCGTTCGCGCCGCCGCTATCGCATTCACCGAAGGATCGGGGGGGCCATGTCCCCAGCCGTCCAAAATGATCAGACATACCCGCGTCGGAGGCATCGGTTGAAAAGTTTTGCCAAGTCTATGACAAAGGTAGCCCATACACGCCCGCCATTCCCTTCTATCTCCCCCATTCCTCACTTAATCTATACACTCAAACGCCTGAGGCGTTAGGGTGTTCACGTCAATCTTATAGGCTCCCTCTCGGGTGGTCAAGGAGACAACGAAAACCGTTTGGGTGCTGACCTCCACCAATCCCGTAATGCGGTACTCAGGTTTCCCGCGCACCTTAATTGTAAAAGAAAATACCCGATCATTTTTCAGCCATCTATATCCAAACTTACCGCCTCGGTATGTCTCCTTGCATCGCCGAATAAAGTCGTTGTGACCTTTAGAATTGCAACAAACAGTGATAAAGTCATTGCACTTCGCTCTTACCTTGGCTGATATGCGCGAATCTTCTCTGTTTTTAATGAAGTGCCTTTTGTGTAAACATGTCCTCACTATGCAACTTTTTATAAAGCACATGAGCATGCACTTCTTCTATAATGCGATCACACAGCTCCTCATACATTGTCAAGACTTTATTCAGATCTCGAAGAAGATTCCTCATATTATCATCAGGCAAACCGTTATCGAGCGCCCAAAATAAGGCAATCAAAAGCATGCTCATAGACACTGCCGTCTGGACAAATTCCCACACGTCATCCGGTCTTGCTATCTTCTCTTCGTATAACTGGAACTTCGACAGTGCCGATCGATTCAACTCATCTTGATGATATATTCTTCGCATCAATGCCTGTGCCTCGCCCTGCTCCTTAAATCGCGCTTCCAAAATTTCCTTTTGTTTTTCTATGTCTGACAGATAGCCGGCTTCGGTTGCCAACGAAATCATTTTCATAAACATCGTCCCCAACTGATGAAAATGTTCTTCAATTCTCCGAAGCGGTTGGGGACTCCGGGCGACCATAGACGCATATTCCTCCAACTCACGAGCCAATTCTCTTATCATTTCACTTTCGGGAGACGTTTTTCTCCCACTTTCATCCCTCCCCTTTTCCCACACTTGATACACAGGGCTTAACGGAGAAACCAATTGTACCTCCAGCATTGCTTGTGCCTTTACCGCATAATGTTAAACGCAAAAAAGCGTATGAAGGACACACAAACATACAAAAATCCGATTATTCTCCTACCCATTTCCACCGCCGCTTCTTTCATTGCCTTATCAGCTACTCCGGCATTTTTTATCTATGATGAACTTTTCATAGGGGAAGGGCGTTACCTTTGTGCTCGATTTCATGGGGCCGACAGGCATCGACGGGATGGTTGTCTGCGCACCTGCATGCCGAGCGTTGCAGGTTGGCTCGTTAATCTCAACCTGCGTGCCACTTTTACATGGCAACACTTCGTATGCTCTCGCTGCCTAATCGGCAAGGCCGATAGGCACGAGCGTCCCGAAGCGGCTGCGTCGGTGAAGCTGCTTCAAGGGGCGTCGGTTTCCACCGACCGGCCGGATGGGAGCGCCTTCGACCATCCGGTCCGAGTATCAGCGAAGGCTGCGGCAAGGCGTATAGGTGGGGTCCGCACCTGCGCTTTGCCCAAGCATCGAATCCGGACCTAAGCATGTAGAGGGTGAGTGGAAGCCATCACCGGACGAGGGTTCGAATCCCTCCGGCTCCACTGATAGTCTTATCCGGAAGAGGGAGGGCATGTGTGCCCCCACCACCGGAAAAACGGCCGGCGGCGCCATCAGCATCGATGAGGGTGAAGGAGGAGGCGGGCATTATCTCACGGGCTTCGGAACCTAAATGGGGAGAGTAGTTTTGCCGCTCACATTTTCCCAAAATCAGGTTGTATGTGTGGGATTGCCGGTTTTTTCCACTGGAATGGTAAGTGGAGCCCCCCCAAGTGGCTGGAACAAGCCGCCTCATTGCAAACACACCGAGGTCCGGACCACACCGGTTTTTATCAAGACGAACATGCGGGACTGGCGCATAACCGATTAAGCCTTCTGGACTTATCGGAACGCGGACATCAGCCTTTCGGAGAGGACGGTCGCATGTTGGTTTACAACGGAGAAATCTATAATTTCCAACAACTGCGCCGACAACTCGAGGAGAAAGGCGTGCGCTTCCGCTCCACCAGCGACACAGAGGTTTTATATCGCCATTTGCTCGAATATGGTGTATCACAGACGTTACAAGCCATTCAAGGCATGTTTGCTTTTGCGTTCTGGGACCGCCATACGCAACGACTGGTATTGGCCCGGGACCGGGTGGGCATCAAGCCGCTTTTTTATGCGGAAAAAAACGGCACCGTTTTTTTCGCTTCCGAGCTGAAAGCCCTATCGCACACCCTCCCGTTGACGCTTGATGAGCCTCGGCTGTTGTATTCCACATTGGGCATCCTGGAAAAATCCCGATACGAAACCGTTTTCAAAGAAGCGGTCCACGTGACGCCGGGCACATGGGTCGAATTTTCTCCTGCGGGGAAGAAAACCCATACGTATTGTCGGCTGGACGACTTCATTTCTCCCGAACAATATCAACGGCGCCGGAAAGCGGGTTTCAAAGCCGCGCTGGAAGAACTGGACGGGCTGATGGCCTCGGTGGTGAAAAAGATGCTCATCAGCGACGCGCCCATGGGCGCCTATGTCAGCGGTGGGATTGATTCCAGCCTGATCACCGTCTATGCCGATCGTTATGCCGACAGCGACTTTAAGCTTTTCACGGCCAATGTATTGGGGAAATATTCCGAATTTGAAGACGCCCAACGTCTGGCCGGCGCTGTCAAACGACCGCTTTTTGACTATCCCTTCCGGCCGGAATATTTTATCCGGGATTTTGCAAAAGTCACCTGGCACTACGAGTCGCCCGTTGTGGTACACACCAATGCAGTCCCCTTTTCCAACGTTTCGGCGATGGCCCGTTCGGAACAGGTGAAAGCCGTATTGACCGGCGAAGGTTCCGACGAATTGTTCTTAGGGTATCCCCGTTTGCTCACCCGCCGATACAATGCCCTGATTCGCCTGCCGTTCACCTTGCTGAACAAGTTGTATGCGTTGTTTCCGCCGCTGAAAAGCTATATCCAGGGGGGCGGCGCCGCCGGAATGGAGGTCCTTTTTGAAAAGATGCTTTACAACTTCACACGCGACCTGCTTCGGCAGGAGGGAATGGCCAAACTCGACTTTTTACCCCCGAACAAACGGCAGGAACATTATCTGACCTTGCAGATGCTTCGGGAAGGCATCGTGTCGTTGCTATGGCGAAACGACCGCATGGGAATGATTCATTCCATCGAGGCACGTTTTCCGTTTCTCGACGAGTCCATTCTCGAGTTTGCCATCAACTTACCCAGCGAATATAAAATCGGCCGTATCCGGCGATTCTACAATTACAAACACCCCTTTTTAATCGACAAAAAGATTGTGCGGCGGTTGGCTGCGAAATATTTACCTGACAGCCTCATCTACAAAAAGAAAATGGGATTTCCAATGTTCGGACTGCATTATGTGCAAGCCGATGAATCATTCTTCAAAAACGGATTCGTCAGCGAGACATTTCGACTGAAGCCTGATGAGATGGAATTTCTAAGAACCCGTTTTCCACGGTATCATGTAGCCAAATTCATCGCATTGGAAACGTGGGGGCGGCTGTTCGTTCGTCAAGACCCCATCGAAGACATCGCCGGGCATCTGGAGCGCCACCTGTCCATTACGGTTTGAGGGACCCGGGCGGGAATCCATCCATGAATCGAGCACAGAAGCATCCTTCTCCGGCCCTGGGTGACGTATCACGTGGGGGGGGGCATTTTTTGTATCCTCTGTTGTCGGTGAGAACCGCCGCTGTCCGTTTGCCTTACCTTTGGCCCATGCGTTTAGTCCGTCCCTCCCGCCGGCTGGGGCAGTGTTTTCTGAAAGACGACGCCCTTGCCCGCAAGATCGCCCGTGCGTTGCGTCCCGCCGCTCCTTCGGTGATTGAAGTGGGCGGCGGCGGCGGCATGCTGACACGGGCCCTGCAAGCCACCTATCCCGACAAAACGTTGTGGGTGGTGGAAGTGGACCCCTATTGGGCTGAAAAGCTGCGTCGCGCCCATCCCGACGTGCAGGTGTTGCATCAAGACTTTTTGCAATGGGCTTTTGAAGCGGACGTGCCTGCACCGGTGAGCGTGGTGGGCAATTTTCCCTACTCGATCTCGGGGCCGCTGGTGGTGCACGTGATGCAACGGGCAACGTACGTGCCGTCGTGGGGCGGGATGTGGCAACGGGAAGTAGCCCGACGGCTGACGGCCCGCCCCGGCGGCCGCGATTACGGCATTTTGTCGGTGCTGGTGGGCGCTTTTTACCAGCGCACCTACTTATTTGACGTGCCGCCTACGGCTTTTTCTCCACAACCGAAGGTGTGGTCGGCTGTGACGCGTTTCGAACGAAAATCCCGCCTGCCCGCCGTCACGCCGGACCACCTGCTGCGGGTCATCAAGGTCGGATTTCGCCACCGGCGGAAAAAACTGAAAAACAACATCCCGGCGGCATGGCTGCCCGTCTTTGCCGAGCTGGGCATCGACCAGCTGCGGGCCGAAGCCGTCGATATCGCCACGTGGATACGGGCCGCCGAACGATTAGCAAATTTGCAACACCGCCCATAACCCCCATCGGATGCATCCCAACAGCGTATTGGAAAAGCAGATCGTTCAAGACCTCGAACGGCTCCTTGAAACCGGCCCCACCGAACAGATCCGCCGCATCCTGCTGAGCCTGCACCCGGCCGACATCGCCGATGTGTTCGATGAGTTAGATGAAGACAAAGTCCTGCGGCTTTTTAAGCTGCTTCCGGACGACGTGGCTGCGGAAGTGTTGCCCGAACTGGAAGAAGAAGACGCCCGCAGCATTCTGGCACATCTGCCGGCCGAAGATTTCGTCCGCCGCTTCCTGCCGCATCTCGACCCCGACGACGCCGTGGACCTCATCCGCCTGATGCCTCAGGACCGGCAAGAAGCCGTGCTGCGGATGATTCGTGAGCAAGCCGGCCATACCATCCCCGCCGACAGGGCGGAGTCGATTCTCTATTTGATCACCCATCAAGAAGACACCGCCGGTGCCTTGATGACCACAGAATTCATCGCCGTCCCCGCCCGTTACACCGTTCGGGATGCGCTGGACCTGATCCGCCGGAAAGGACGGGAAATCGACGAAATCTATACGGTGTATGTGGTGGACGAAACCCAACGTCTGCGCGGGCAGGTGTCGCTCAAAGAGCTGGTTGTCGCCGACGACCACACGCCGCTGGACAAGTTGGCCGAAGAAGTGCCGGCGGTGCACGTCGATACGCCCGCCCGGGAAATCGTCGAAATCGCTGAAAAGTTTGACCTCGTCTCCCTTCCCGTGGTTGACCAGGAAGGCCGCCTGGTGGGGCGCATCACCATCGACGACATCCTCGAATATCTTCAAGAAGAAGTCAAAGAAGACATCAACATCCTCACGGGGGTGACCGAAGACGTGGAGGTGTCCGACTCGGCCTGGGAAATTGCCCGGGCCCGCCTTCCGTGGCTGCTGATCGGCCTGCTGGGCGGCGTGTTGAACAGCCGCATCATCGGGCGGTTCGGCGACATCATCCGCCTGCACCCCGCCATGGCCTTTTTCATGCCGCTCATCGCAGCGATGGGCGGCAACGCCGGCATTCAGGCCAGCGCCATCGTCGTCCAGTCGTTGGCCGCCCACGGTCCTCAGGCCCTCGGTTGGAAAGTGCTCGCCAAAGAGCTCATCACCGGCACGCTCATCGCCGGCATTACCAGCCTGCTCATCTTCGCCTACGGCCTTGTCTTTCAAGATTCGATGGTGTTGACCCTCACCGTCAGCATCGCGCTCTTTGTGGTCATCCTCATGGCCACCGTCATGGGCGTGGTCATTCCCCTCACCCTGCACAAGCTCGATATCGACCCCGCCGTGGCCATGGGCCCCTTCATCACTACCCTCAACGACCTCACCGGGATGGGCATCTACTTCACGGTGGCCTACATTCTGTTCAATTACGTGTTTGGCCATTCGCTGTAAAGAAGCTTTGGGCGTGTCCCTTCGGCGCCTTCATGGGCGATGCATGCATCGCCCCTACAACCCCTACCCTTCGGGCGCCTTCGGGTCGGGCCCCTGCGGGCTCGGCTGCCCGCCTCGGCCCTTCGCCTGACGGCTTCGGTCCGCCTCGGCTTGCGCCTCGGCGCCCTTCGGGCCCCTCACGCGAACGAGCAACGGGCGGCGGCCCCGCGGGGCCGCCGCCCGTTTATCCATACCAAACAAGGAAGCCGCTCAGCGCCCCTCAAACCGCCAATGTCCCAACCGCGGACGAATGACCAACATCATCCACCCCCACCGATTAAACTCATCCTTGCTCCCACCTTTCATCACCTCCATCGTCTCCGTGGCCATCATCGTGGAAAAACCCGCTACCAGCGCCGCCGAAGGCGTCAGCTTATACTTGACGCTCAGGTCGATTTCGGTGCCCAACGTCCGAGACAACTTTTGCGAGCCGTCATACACATCGGCGGCCGCCCGAAACAGATGCGGCATCAAGGTAACCGCGGTCTTGCCTTTCTTGACCGACAACACCCCGTAAATGTCTTCCAGGCCCACCGAGTTCATCCAGGTGCCCACGTAGAAATAGTCCATCCAACCGTTAAACTTATGATTGGTCCCGAACAGTGGGGCAAAAGACTTCACCACCGATCCGGAATCGTTGGTGGCCTTCCCTGAAAGGAACTCGCGCCCCGCGCCCACCGTGACGCCGTTTTTGGTGTATTTCACCTCTCCGGCATAATAAAACGCCTTCACAGCATTACCGGCCTGCCTCCCCCCCTGATAATAGGCTGCTACCCCACCGCTGAGGCCTTTGTCTTTATACACCACACGTCCCCCCAGCGTTTGCATGTTGTCAATCCGAAAAGTATCGGCGGCCGTGCCCGGATATTCGCGCCCCACATTCAACGCCAACACACTCACGCCGACTTTATTCAGATCCCGATGAAACCACAGATATTGCATGTCCTTATATCCCGCCGTGTTTGGATAATAGCTCCGAAACTTCTCTTCCTTGTTGGCGTTGAGAGCGCCCCCCACATCCAGCCGGGTTTTCCGGTCGGCCGAGCGGTAGGTCAACACCGCCGCGTCATGGCTGCGGGCTTGTTGCGCCCACCCCACATTCCCAAAGATGCGATGATCGTCATACACAATTTCTTGTCGCCCCACTTTCAGACTCAGCCGCCTCCATAAGGGCACCCGCGCCCACGCTTCATGAAAGGCAATAAACCGATCAGAACGGCTCAATGTGGACACATCACCCCACACCCGTACGTTTTGTAAGACGATGCGGGCGTCGGCCGCATCCGAACGATAATCCGCTATTAATCGCGTCCGTTGCGACACCCAATTCGCAGGCCATTGAGACGGCGAAGCCAATTGGCCGTAGCCGTAACGGTGTTCAAAGCGCGGACGAAACGCCCCCGAAAGGGTCAACTCCTGGGCCGACACCCACCACGTAACGCCGGCCAATAACGCTGTCGTGACGATTAGATGAGATAGGTAACGCATGATGTATTCAATTTAAAAGGAAAAACTTGTTCGAACGAAATAGCTCCGCCCCCACAACACCATATCCCGCGCATGTGCCTGCCCGACCTCGGAAAACGACTCGACGTTTTGGACATCAAAAAGATTTTTGATGCCGCACACCACCTCAATCCGATCGTTCCACCATTTTCGGCTCATGCTCACGTCCATCCGATGGATAGCATCCCGAACCACCGCCTCCACCACCTCATCCTGCTCATTAAGCACATATCCCGGTCGTGGTCCGCTGTATTTGTAAGAAGCACTCACCAGGACGTGCACCACAGGGAGGCGATACGTGACGTCCACCACCGCCTCCGGCGAAAACAGAAAGCGCTCCGCCTCTTCATTTTCCGAGAACTTGTTATATCTTCCCAGGATGCCGCCGCCCACCTTGATGGTTAGCGCGTCGCCCCGTTGATAATGACCGATGAGATTCCCCCCGACCGACTGATAGTTTTCCACATTGATATAATGACGATGGAAATTCTGCATGGGACTCAGGGCGATGAGGTCCGTTACGTTGTTATAAAACCCTTCCACCGATAAGCCCCCAAAGCCACCCTTAATAGGCCCCCGATATTCATACCGCAGCTCATAATGATCGGACGTCTCCGGCTTCAGGTCTTTATTCCCTTCAATCACATAAGTAATGGGGCCGGCGTTGATGCGGAAGTCGAGATAAAGTTCCTTAAGGGAAGGCGATCGGAATCCACGCGCATACGAGACGATTACCCGATGACGCTGCGCCCACCGATAGGAAGCCTGAAAAGAGGGCGTTACCAACAGGCCGTGAACGGTATTGTAAACCAGTCGCATGGAAGGGGCAACACGCCACCCCTGAAGGGAAGCATAATCCACGCCTCCAAACACCGCCGCCGTCCAATACTGCTTCTTCCCATCGGCAATTCGGCCGCCCTCGGTGGTTTCATGCTCGGTCTGATAGCCGACGGCATAATGCAGCGGTGCATTCCTTCGGCCGGCAAACTGGGTGCGGCTCCCCACATGCGTATATTTCACTTTGTTTTTTGCTCGCGTATCCCGACTATCCAGCGTCACATCCCCCGTTTGCGGGTCCACCTTCCAGGTATCATGAAACCGCTGATAGCTCAGATGCGCTACATATCCATCCACATAATGAGCCTTCCCTACATTTCCTTGGACACGCAACACATGGTCCATACGAGAGGTGTAATAGTCCTTATCCCGAATCCGACCATGTGGATCTGCTTCCCCAAACTCTTGCATCATTTCTTGAAAATACCGGCCGGTATAACCCGCGTCCAACGCATTCGAAAGCGCATAACGATAGGTGACTTGTCCGCCCAACTGGTTGCGTGGATTCCAGTTCAGACTTCGCGCCACCTCCGGATCGGTGGAAAGCCCTTTAAAGTCATGAAACGAACCGCTTATTTGCACATCATGCGCTCCAAAGCCATAACCCACCGCTAAACCGGCGTTGAAAGCATTGACACTTTCATATAATCCCCAGGCCCGTCCCCGAAGTCCCGCCCTTCTATTTTGACGGGTAATAATATTGACCACCCCTCCCACCGCGTCTGTGCCGTAATGCGCCGACACCGGCCCTCGGATGACCTCTATCCGTTCCACCTCGGAAAGCGGTAAATGGCGCAAATCAATGTTCCCCTTCAACCGCCCCACCACAGGTACGCCGTCCACCATTATTTTAATCCGAGGGCCGTCAATCCCCTGCATCGATACAGAGCCGCCCAGCGTGGTCGCCTCTGATACATCGACAAACAACAGATGGGAAAGCACCTCGGCTGCATGAGTGGCACCGATTCTCTGAAACATGGCGGCCGGAACCACTTCCACCCGATACAATGACTGGGAAGGGTCAGCGGGTACGGATTGGGCCGTTACCACAGCGTCTTTTAGCTGAACCGTATCGGCCACCGGCTGCGCATAAAGCACACCAATAGCCATTGCCAGCATGACAATTACATATTTCATGACACAAGCCCTTTGGAAACCTCTGAGTAAAGGCCTGCCTTAGTAAATATCGTGGGCCGTGTTGTAAACATTGAATTTGCCGGTCGGCGTAACCAGCCAGTCTCCGGTAATTTCCTTTTTCAGCTCCAATGTTTTGTCATCAAACACCAGCAACACCGACTCGTCGTCTTTTTTAGCCCACCCCGACACCCACACTTCGTCACCGTTCTTGTTGTATTCCAGATGCACGGCGCGAGCTTTGTATCGATCCGGCACCCTGAGTGTTTTCTTCAGTTCCATGGTGGCGGCATCATATACGTAAATCGTGCGTTGCAGGTCCTCGTTGGTATTGAGGGGGCGGTCCACCCACACGTGTTTTGATTTCGGGTGGGACTTGATAAAGAGGGTGCCGCCGCCCACGCCCGGCATGCGAACATTCTCGACTACTTCCCACTGATGAGGGCCGGGGTCGGTGGCAATGGCGGCCACCAGCCCCTCACCAATATGGCCTGTCAGCCACAGATGGCCGTATTTCGGATGTTGAATATTGGTGCCCCGTCCGGGATGAGGCTTGGTGCCCACTTCAATGATTTTTTCCAGCTTTTTATTCGGCACGTCGATCACCACGATTTTGTTTTCCGCATTCGCGGCCACTAAGAAGTATTTGCCCGAATGGTCCCATCCGCCGTCATGAAGGAATCGGGCGGTAGGGATTTTGGTGATATTTTGCTCTATGTTATCCAGGTCGGAATAATCCACCAGCCACACCATACCGGTCTCTTTGACGTTGACCACCCAGAGGGGATCGTGGTGGGAGGCCACAATAGAGGCCACCCGGGCCTCTTCGAGATACTCACCCGTATCCAGCACTTTTCCCTTCGTGCTCACCATTTTAAGCGGTTCCAACGTCATGGCATCACACACCACGAAATGAGAAGGTACATATCCGCCGGCAATGATGTATTTGTCTCGAAAATCACCTTGCGGCCCTTTATATTTCGACACCTCGACCGATCGGGCGTCGAAAGCCGTTTTTACTTCAGCCACAATCTGCGGTTTTTCAGGCCACAGATCGATAAGCGTGACTTTTCCATCCCGCCCAATAGAATAAAAATATCGTCCGGAGCTGGACGAACGCAAGATATGGACGGCGAAACCGGTATTGAGGACAGCAACAGGCTCTTTGGTGTCGCCATCTATGATGGCCACTTTTCCCGCATCCCGCAAGATCACGCCCATATAGTTTTTCCAGTTGCGTTGCGTTTCCGGACGCGTGGGACGCGCTTCCACGGGCACGTAAACTTTCCATGACTTGCGGACATCTTCCATCGTCATTTGCGGAATCGGGGGGGGCGGCAATTGAAGGTATTTGGCCATCAGCTTGGCTTCTTCCTCCGTCAACACGCCCTGTTTTCCCCAGTCGGGCATCCCCCCCGGAAGCCCGTTCATGATGATATGAGTCAGCGCCTCGGTGCCCAGTTCTTTCGTGGCGGGGAATTTGCCATCGCCGTCGGGCAACAACGAAGGTCCCGTGGCACCTCGTCGGGTAGCGCCATGACATCCCGCACACAGATTAAAGTAAATCTGCTTGGCACGGGCCATCTCTTCACTGGTCAACGTGACCGCGGGTTCTGAGCCGACTTCTTCCGTTTCCGGTTCGGCCGCTTTCTGCTGAGAGTCGCCCTTACAACCTGCCAGATAAACGCCAAGAAGCAACATCACCATCCAGAGGGATACTGTGGAGTTTCGCATGGTTACGTTAGATTTGGTTTACGCATGCGAAAGTAGAACGGCCCTTCTCAAAACACCACAACTTTTTGTTATTTTGAAATGTAAAAAAATAGGACGCCTCCAAATAAAAACCTAATTTGGACCCGGTCACGCCATCATTACAATCTTCACCGAAAATCTATCCGCGGAACCCCTGCTATAGGAAAAGCGTTGTATATTTGCAGCCGCTGAATTGCGGGGTAGAGCAGAGGTAGCTCGTTGGGCTCATAACCCAAAGGTCGGAGGTTCGATTCCTCCCCCCGCGACGTTTCACCGGAGGTGAGGTGTCCTTATCAGGGCGCCTCACCTCTTCTCTTTTTGTATTCGGTACCGCTTTCCAGGTGTTTTTTTCTTCTTAAATGTGAAGTGCTGTATCTTCGTCATAATAAGCCGCGCTTGCCACAAAGGCTATGAAATACTTACGCAGCCGAGGGAAAAGTCTAAGCCTTGTGGAAGTGATGGCCATCGCCATCGGTGGAATGGTGGGCGGCGGCATCTTTTCCATCCTCGGCATCTCGGTGTCGATGATTGGTTATCTTACCCCGATAGCCATTATCCTGGGAGGGCTCATGGCCCTTCTGGCGGGATATTCTTACGTCAAATTAGGGTTATATTATCGAGATGAAGGGGCCACGTATGCCTTCATCAAGCGGACGTATCCGAAGTCGCACCTTGCAGCAGCCGCCATCGGCTGGTTGACGGTGTTCGGCTACATCAGCACCCTCTCGCTGTATGCCTACACCTTTTCCTCCTATGCCATCAGCGGAACAGATTTCGCCGACAGCGCGTGGACCCGCAAGGTCGTGGCATGGGGCATTCTGGGGGTGTTTACCCTCATCAACCTATGGAGTGTCAAAGGCATGGGACGCATCGAAGACCTCATGGTCTATTCCAAGACGCTGATTCTGGCGGTTATTTCCATCCTCTTGATGACGCATGGGAAAACCGACTTTACGACCTTTATCGAGCAAATGGCGCAAGATGTCCGGCAGACGCCTTTTCTCCGCATTCTCATTGCCGCGTCCATCACATTCGTGGCCTATGAAGGCTTTCAACTGGTCATCAACGCCGTGAATGAAATGAAACGTCCGGAAAAGAATATCCCCCGGGCCATTTACGCCGCCATCATCACGGTCATGATGATTTACGTGATCCTGTCGGTGGGGGCGTTGTTTGCCCTTCATATCGAAGACATCATTCATGGGAAGGAATATGCGCTGGCCGCCGGGGCCCAGAAAGTCATCGGCCGGCTGGGCTACGACCTTGTAGTCTTCGGAGCGATTTTAGCCACCAGCAGCGCCCTCAGCGGGACCGTATTCGGCGCTTCCCGCCAGATGGCGCGCATTGCCGACGACGGCTATCTGCCGGCATGGCTCCGTCGGCGACGCCGGCATATCCCGGTAAATGCCGTCCTCACCATGGCCGCCCTCGCCGGGGTGTTAATTCTGGTGGGAGGCTTACAATTGATCCTCGAATTTGGCAGTATCACTTTCTTGTTAGTCTCTTTTCTTGTGGCCATGGCCAATCATCATATCAAAGACAAAACACATGCTTCTCCCATTATAGCAATCGGCGCCATGCTCACGTTAGCCGCCGGTGGTGTGTTGATTCTTTATTATGAGTTGATGCACCAACCCATCCAGATGGCGGCTATTTTCACACTCTATGTCTTGCTGGCGGGGGGTGCTATTATCTATGCGAAAAAACGCGCCCGGGCCCTTTCCCATTCCGGCCCTCCTTTGGGGTAAAGCGTCGGATGGGGCATTCAATGATGATAGGCCGCTTTGTCTGTTACCTTCACGCCGATAAACGGAGGCGTGCACGGTCATGAATGAAAGGGCATCCGCTATTTTCGCCCCGATGTTGGGCATTTTTCTTCGGAGATTACGGGTGACGTTAATAGCCATCGGTCTGGGCGCGGGGACGGCTTTTGCACAACTGTTGCCCGCCTACGGCGACTCGCGCACGGCCACCACAGGCGCCGCCGCCCTCAAACTACCCACGGATGCGGCCGCCATGGCCATGGAGGGAGCCGTGACGGCGATGCTTAACTCGCCGGCGGCCGCCTTCTGGAATCCGGGCGCTCTGCCGTTGCTGGATTCCGTCCATTGGGCCTTTCAGGGCGATTATCTGCACTACCTCGCAGGCCTTCGGGCCGGCGCCGCCACCCTCACCTACTCCCGACGCTACACCAAATACTGGGCGTTCCGATGGGCCAACCTCTCCTCCGGCTATATGAACGTCACCGACGAACTTCACCCCACCGGCAACGGCGACCAATTCGCCTATCTGGCCTTTATCCCTTCCCTTTCCTATGCCATGGTGTTGACGCGGCATTTCAACTTCGGCATCACCGCCCGCCTGTTTCATGAGAGTTTTTACACAGTCTCCAACACGGCTTTCCTGGTGGACCTCGGATTTGTATATGACCTCCGCCTGCGGCGGCTGACGCGCATCGGCGTTACGGCTTCCAACTTCGGATTTATGATGCAACCCACCGTCGGCCCTGTCACGGATGATGATTCGCTTCGCCGGGGCGACCACATCATCCCACCGGCTGTCTTCCGCCTTTCGGTGGTTCGCGAGTTGGTGTACCAAAACGCCCACCAACTCCTCGCTTCCGTCCAGCTCAACCATCCTACGGATAACAACGAAACCATCAGCATCGGCGTTGAATACAATTACCGGCAACGGTTCTTTCTTCGGACCGGTTATGAAGTAGGCACCGACGAACGGCGCCTGCCCGCCTTTGGGGCGGGGTTCCGATGGCCATGGCGCTTTGGAAGTATCCGAGCCGATTATGCCCTCCGCTCCCGCGGTGCCTTAGGGTGGACGCAAGCCCTGACCATCGCCGCTTATCTTGATTAACGAATGTGCATGCAAGGAAAACGCTGGTTCATTGCCATCGCAGCCCTCGTCGTGCTGGCCGGCTGCGACAAGATGTGGGGCACCATCGACGACCCCACCGTCGATGAGATTTTCGAAGAAGGGCGCATCGACCCCACCGCCGTCCCGCAAACCATCGGATACGTGCCCATCTTGCCTTTCTGGGAAGGCTTTGAAGACCTTCAAGACATTTTCATCGGTTATGATGAAATGGTCTATGTGGTGGATAAAAAGGGCGTGCACGTGCTGGACCTTACCGGCAAGGAGCATCGTCTCATCCCCTTTACCGATGCCACCGACGTCACGCAGGACCGCCGCCTGCATCTCTACGTGGCCGCCCGCATCGCCTATTCCGTCAACGACTCGGAGACCTATTCCCTGCCGGCGATCTTTCGGCTTTCACACACGGCGGGGGCAGGCTCGGTGGTGTGGGAAGACACCCTCATCCATCCTTTTGCCGATCCGTCGCGCCGGCTCATCGGTGTGCGGGCTTCCGACACCGCCGCCCGCTTCACCGGCCTGGCCTGTCGGGCCGACAACGTACTATATGCGCTCCGACAGGGCCCCATTAACAACCTCGCCTCCACGGCATGGCCCGACAATGCCGTACTGTTCTTTTCCGCCGAAGGCGAAAACACCGGCTACGCCTTTGGACTCAACCCCATCTTTCCGGACCTCAAGTCGGTGGTCAACGCCACCGCCATCGCCGGATTTGCCGCTCCGCCGCAACGCATCTACGGTATTCCTGAAACGCATGATTTCCTCATCACACAGGCCACCCAACCACCGGCCGAATTTGCCACCCTCTGGATTCGGGAAGTGGTCGATCCAAACGTGGGGGTTTCTTACGAGGAAAACGCTTCTTTACTGCAAAAAGACTATTCCAAAGGCCGCCGATTTCTTTATGACCCTTTTCGGTTCTCCGCCCCTGCCGACGTCTGTGTAGCAGGCGATAAGACCGGCTACATTTTTGTGGTGGACAGGGATCGCGATTCGGTCTATCAATTCACCCAGAAAGGCATCGAAGGCGTGCCGCCCCTGCCCGCCATGAACGAAACCCGCCATATTATCGTTTCTTTTGGGGGGCATGGCGCAGGGCCGTTCCAGTTCGACCAGCCGGTGGGCGTGGCATACTACGATAAGACCCTCTACGTGGCCGACCGGGGCAACCGGCGCATCGCCCGATTCAGGCTGAACACCGACATTGAATGATATCGCACATGCGCAATAAAGGGCGGGTGCTCGTAGCAATGAGCGGCGGCATCGACAGCACCATGACCGCTGTGATGCTCAAAGAACAGGGATACGACGTGGTGGGCATCACCATGAAAACCTGGGACTACGAAAGCAGCGGCGCCACCGGCAAAGAAACCGGATGCTGCAGCCTCGACAGCATCAACGACGCCCGCACCATCGCCGTCGAATATGACATCCCGCACTACGTGCTGGACCTGCGGGCCGAGTTCGGCGATAAAATCATCCGCAACTTCGTCTCGGAATACCTCAGCGGCCGTACGCCCAACCCTTGCGTCCTCTGCAACACTTTCATCAAATGGGAAGCCCTCCTCGACAAGGCCGACAAGCTGAATTGCGACTATCTGGCCACCGGCCATTACGCTCACCTGAAGCAGGAAAACGGCCGCTGGGTCATCTACAAAGGGCGGGACTCGAAGAAAGACCAATCGTATGTGTTGTGGGGACTGACACAGGATGTGCTGGCGCGCACCTTGCTGCCCCTTGGCGGGCTGACCAAAGCCGAAATCCGCCGGATGGCCCTCCAACGAGGATATCACCAGCTGGTCCGTAAAAGCGAAAGCTACGAGATTTGTTTTATTCCGGACAACGACTACCGGGCCTTCTTGCGCCGGCAGGCCGAGAAATTAGGCAAATACATCGGCCCCGGGCCGCTCAAACTTATCTCCGGCGAAGTGATCGGACAACACCCCGGCTATCCCTTTTTCACCATCGGGCAGCGTAAAAACCTCGGCGTGGCGTTGGGCAAACCCATGTATGTCGTACATATCGATCCGGTTAAAAACGAAGTCGTCATCGGCCCTCGGGAGGCCCTTCGTTGCCGGGCGATGACGGTGACGGGCGTTAACTGGATCCGATACGACCACCTGGACGGCCCAAGGGACGTCATCACGAAAGTGCGATATAAACACGAAGGCGCCCGCGCCCGCATCCGGCCGGCCGATGACGGCCGCGTGGAAGTCGAATTTCTGGAACCGGTGTATGGCGTGGCGCCGGGCCAGTCGGCGGTTTTCTATGAAGGTGATGCGGTGGTGGGCGGCGGTATTATCACACAAACGCAATCTGCACATGAAGTTCAGAATATGGCTGTGGCTGGTGCCGGCCCTCATCGGGGCGTGTAACCGGACGGAAGAATGGATGCCGGCCTCGAACCGTGCCTCCGACGCACATTACGAACAATGGATGCCACTCAAGAAGGGAGCCTATTTTATCTGGCAGGGCGACTCTGTGATTTTGAACAGCTTCTTCGGCACCATCGACACGGTCCCCTATTTCCACAAAATGGAAATCGCCGACACCTTCACCAACCAGGAAGATCGGCTTCACCTGACAGCCTACCACTACTATCGCCGGGCCGACACCTCGGCCCCATGGCAAGAGGCCTATGCTGAAACGTTTGTGGTGGACTCCAACCGCTTGCTGCTCCAACGGCCGGGGCAAACGCTTTTATTCGCCGTCTTTCCGGTGCAAGACAGGGCGGAATGGGACCTTTATTTATACGATCCTCATCCTTCCACACGGGCCTATTACCAACAGTCCGATTCGCTGCATGCATGGTTGATTCATCGCGCCGACTCCACCGCTATCGACTACTATCGGACGGCCTATCTTCTGACCCGCGATTCCGGCATCACCCGCCTTATCTACGATTCGCTCGAAATTAACCTCAACGGCGACACAATCGACGGCCTCCGTATTCGCGAACGCTTAACCCAGCTGTATGTCCCCTAATCGCTTTCTTTTCTTCCTGCTCTGCCTCTTCATCGGGCGTCTCGGCGCCCAACCCTATCCCACCTTTGCCGTGCATTTTACCTCGAAAGCCCCCACGCCCTACACTTTCCAGCGGCCGGGCGAGTTTCTTTCTCCGGCGGCGTTGGAAAGGCGGGCCCGTGCACTGATTCGCCTTGATTCTTCCGACCTTCCCGTCAGCCCTACCCTGCTGGACTCGGTTCGCAAGGCCGGCGGCACCATCATCGGCACCAGCCGATGGCTGAACGCCGCCCTCGTGACGATGGATTCGGCAAGGGCGATGGCGCTTGTCAGCCGTCCCTTTGTGAAAAAGGTGGTCTATGTCCGCCCGTCGGTGGTGCAGCAATCAGTAGAGCGGCGGCTGTCGAAACTGGACCTGCCGGTCGAGGTCACCGACATTCCTCCGCCCTTTTCCAGCCAATACGGCATGGGCTGGTATAGCCTCACCTTTCACGGCGGGACGTCCCTTCACCGCAGGGGCCGGCGCGGGAAAGGCGTCCGAGTGGCCTTGCTGGACGCCGGCTTCCTGGGCATGGATTCTATGTCCGCCTTCGCTCACCTATTCCAGGACGGGCGCATTCTCGACGCCTACGACTTTGTGGCGGGGCGGCCATTCGTATATGGCCATCACAGCCATGGCACGCTGGTGCTGTCCACCATCGCCGCAGATGCCCCGGGCTATTTCATGGGACTGGCCCCCGAGGCGGCGTTTATGCTCTATCGCACCGAAAACGGCGCCGAAGAATACCTCATTGAAGAATATTTCTGGGCGATGGGCGCCGAGCGCGCCGACAGCGCCGGGGCCGACATCATCAACTCATCGCTGGGCTATACCACCTTCGACCATCCCGCCATGAACCACACCTATCAGGACATGGACGGCTGGACGGCGCCTTCTTCCCGGGCGGCTTCGATGGCGGCGCAGAAAGGCATCATCGTGGTGGTGAGTGCCGGCAATTGGGGCGCTGACAGGTGGCACCATATTTCAGCCCCTTCCGATGCCCGCGGCATCTTATGCGTGGGAGCCGTCGATTCCCAGCGACGCGCAGCGGCGTTTTCCGGGCGGGGGCCTTCCGCCGACGGACGCACCAAGCCCGACATTGCAGCCTATGGCGTGCGCGTGCCCTGCCTGATATACAACAGCACCGACCCCGGCCGCATGCGCCTCATCCGAGCCTCCGGCACCTCGCTGTCCGCCCCCATGATTTCCGGCATGACCGCCGCCCTCCTCAGCGCCTTCCCTTCCCGTCGCCCTCATCCCCGACAAATCCTCGAAGCCATCAAAACGAGCGCCCACCTGGCCCCGCTTGCCGACGATGTCTTCGGCTACGGCATCCCGCACTTCGACGCCGCCCTCACTCTCTTGCAGCAATCCGCCGCCCTATGGAAAGACACCACCGCCACATGGCATTTTATAGGGCAGTCGTCCGACCAGCCGGTGCGAGTGTTTGATTTGAATGGACGACAGGTGGCCGAGTTCGCCACCACCGCCGTGGAATCTTTCCGGAAAGGACAGCAGCCGGCGCCCCATCTGGCCCCCGGCACCTACATCATCCGCACGCCTCGGGCGGCGTTTCTGTGGTGGAATCCAAGGCGATAGTCAGGAAACCGCCGCTTTCCCTAATACATGCCTTGAAACAGCAGCGACTTCTCAGAAACCGACGGATTGGCCCCAAAAGAAGAACTTTGCACCCATCAAACCGCTGAAACCATCATGATGAACGTCACCGTTGTGGGCGCCGGCACGATGGGCAACGGCATCGCCCACGTATTTGCCATGAAAGGATTTTCCGTTACCCTTGTGGACATCAGTGCTTCGGCCCTCGATAAAGCCCTTGAGACCATCCAGCGCAACCTCGACCGAATGCTCAAAAAACAGATCATCTCCGACGAAGAAAAAACCCAGACCCTCCAACGAATCCAGACCACCACCTTGCTGGAAGAGGGTGTAAAAAGTGCACAACTGGTGGTGGAAGCCGCCACCGAAAACTTTGATATCAAAGCCCGAATCTTCGAGACCATCGACCGTCATGCACCGTCACAAGCCATCCTGGCCACCAACACCTCTTCCATTTCCATCACGAAAATCGCCGCCGTCACCAAACGGCCCCAGCAGGTCATCGGGATGCACTTTATGAATCCCGTGCCGGTGATGAAGCTCGTGGAAATCATCAACGGATGGCGCACCGAAGCCAGTGTGACCGAGCGGATCGTATCGATTACCAAAGAACTGGGCAAAACGCCCGTCGTCGTCAATGACTATCCCGGCTTTGTGGCCAATCGCATTCTCATGCCCATGATCAACGAAGCCGTTTATGCCCTTTATGAAGGCGTGGCCGGCGTGGAAGAAATCGACACGGTCATGAAGCTGGGGATGAATCATCCGATGGGCCCACTTCATCTGGCGGACTTTATCGGGCTGGACGTGTGTCTGGCTATCCTGAACGTGCTGCATGAAGGGCTGGGCAATCCCAAGTATGCGCCCTGCCCGCTGCTCATTAAGATGGTGGACGCCGGACACCTGGGCGTCAAAACCGGCCGCGGATTTTACGATTACAGCGAAGGCATTAAGCATCCGCGGGTGGCTCCTGAATTTCGCCGATAGTCAGCGCTGCCGGATAAAAGGAACCAGCGGCGAATCCGTCTGGACAAACTGTTGCGGCGGCCCCGAGAAAAGGAGGCGGCCGCCCGATTTTCCGCCCCCGGGCCCCAACTCAATGACCCAGTCGGCGCTCCGGATCACATCGGGATGATGTTCGATAATCACCACCGTGTGTCCCTGGGCCACTAACTCATCGAGTGCTTTGAGCAACGTGGCAATGTCGTGAAGATGGAGGCCGGTGGTCGGCTCATCGAAAAAGATAATGCCGGGCTCCTCGGAGCGCTCCAGCAGGTGGCGGGCGATTTTAAGGCGGTGAAGTTCTCCGCCGCTCAGCTGGGCCGTGGTCTGACCCAGATGCAGATATCCCAATCCGACCCGTTCCAACACATCGAAATAAGGCGCCATCTCTTCCGCATCGGAAAAGAACGTGCGAGCCGTCGAGACCTCCATATCAAACATGTCGGCAATCGTCTTGCCACCCACCTTCACTTCCAACACCGATGGCTTAAACCGCTTGCCGCCGCATTCCGGGCACACCATCTCCACCGGCGCCATGAATTGCAAGTCGATATAAACAACGCCTTCGCCCTTGCAGCTTTCACAATGTCCCTTTTTAGAGTTAAAGGAAAAGTGAGCGGCCGTCAATCCCATCCGAAGGGCTTCTTTTTGTTGGCCGAACACCGCTCGAATGAGGGGATAAAGGCCGATATAGCTCATCACATTGGAGCGGGACGACCGGCTGATGCTTTTCTGATCGACCAGGTCCACCCAGGCGGGCGGTTGCTCAATTTCCATGGCGGCATAGGCGGTGCTTGCCGACAGGACACCGGCCAGTGAGGGATACATGACTTCCTGCATCAGCGTGGACTTTCCGGCGCCGGAAGGCCCTACAATCACGCTCATTCGACCCAGCGGAACGGTCACGTCCACGCCTTTGAGGTTGTGTTTCTGAACGCCTTGCCAGCGTATCCACTCGGACGTTTGGGACGGAAGTGCTTCAGGCCGGCGGCCCTCCACCCGCCGTCGGCCGTGAATATAGTCCGCCGTCAGGGTTTGGGCTTTGGCAAAATCATCGGCTGGCCCTTCAAAAACCACCTGGCCGCCATACTGCCCCGCCCCGGGGCCCAACTCCACCACGTAATCGGCGGACCGGATCACTTCGGCGTCGTGTTCCACCACCACGACGGTATTTTCCCGGGCCAGTTCCCGCAAAGCCGCTATCAGCCGGGCGGTGTCGGTGGGATGCAGCCCCACCGTAGGTTCATCCAGAATATAGGTGATGCCGCTCATGGCATTGCGTACGGCTTTCAGGAGTTGGACCCGCTGCCATTCGCCGCCGGAGAGGGTGCGCATGGTGCGTTCGAGTGTGATATATCCCAGCCCTAATTGCTTCATCATGCGGAGGCGGTGCAGCGCTTCTTCGAGCGGGATGCGGGCCCGTTTCTGCTGATGTTCCGAAAGGCGCAGATTTTCTAAGAAATCCAGCAGATCGGCGGCTTCCATTCGGGCCAGTTCGCCGATATGTTTGCCGCCCACCTTGACGGCCAACGCTTCGGGACGCAACCGATAGCCTTCGCAGGTAGGACAAGGAAGGCGCTCAATAAAGCGCTCCTTAAACATGCGCACGTGCGGCTTGTAGGTTTTTCCGTCCAGCATCGCAAAAAAGCCTTCGATCCCCATCAAGCCATCACGGCCCTTCCACAACAGGGCTTTCTCTTCCGGCGTCAAATCCTGATACGCCACATCCAGCCGAAAACCATAGCGGGGCGCCCGCTCGATAAATTGCGCCAGCAACTCCCCGGCCCGCTCGCCTTTCCAGCAAGCCACGGCGCCCTGCCGCACCGACAACGACGGGTCCGGAATGATCTTTTCTTCAGACAGGCGCATCACCAATCCAAAACCTTCACATGCCGGACAGGCTCCGTAAGAGTTGTTGAAGTTAAAGAGGTCTTCCGAGGGAGCCAGATATTCCTGCGTGCCGTCGTACAGGCGGGTGTGAAAGGTCAGGCGTTGCCATTCGTCCCCCCGGCGTATCATCATCACACACCTCCCCGTTTCATCCAGCACCGCTTGTGCGGCCTCATATAACGGCGCTTCATCAGAGGGCGAAAACACCCCTTTGACCACCACCGCCTCCGACCAATCTTCCCGGCCCCATATGTCACCAACGGACGCCATCCCGGCAACAAACTCCACAAACGGCTCAAGCTCGATAAGCCGCCCCTGCTGCCATAAATAACGAACGCCCTGTTCAAAGAGGCTTTGCAAGTAGGCGCCTGCATGCTTCATCAGCAGCTCTGCATCCAGCGGATAGCCGATCACCACTTCTTCTCCTGCGCTCCTTTTCGCCGCGTCAAGAACCAACGCAGGCGTGGCGGGGGTGAGCACCTGTCCCGTGTGGGGCGAGACCACTTCACCGACCACCGCATACAGTGCAGCCAAATAGTGATAGGTGTCGGTGGCGGTGCCCACCGTCGAGCGGTTGGTCTCCGTAATGCGATGCTGCTGGCGGATGGTGACCGTGGGCGAAAGCCCTTCAATCTGTTTCACGTGCGGCTTCATCACACTGCCCAGAAACTGCCGAAGGTAGGTCGAAAGACTCTCGGCATACAACCGCTGCCCCTCCCGAAACAACACGTAATGTGCCAGTGATGTTTTGCCCGAGCCCGACGGCCCCGTAATCACCGTGAGCCGGTCATGGGGAATCCACACGTCAATGTCCTGAAGGTTGTGCTGATAAGCCTCTTTAATTCGTATCCCGCTCGCTGTTGGCATAAAGATTGCTTGATTTTAGGACACCACAAAACAAACGATTATGGCAGACGTCATGCACACATCCAACAATGTTTCAACAAGCGCGCCGCTGGAGGTGTTTCTTCAAAGGAAAAATCAAATCTACGGTTATATCTACGGCTACGTCAAGGATCCGATGGAAGCGGATGACCTGTTTCAGGAGATGGCCGTGAAGATCATGCGAAAAGTCAAGAACAACCGCTATCGGGAAGAAGGCAAGACGGTGCAATGGGTCATGCGATTGGTGCGCAATTTTCTCATCGACTACTATCGGCGAAAAAAACACCGGTCCGTGAGTGCCTTAGAGCCTTTCCATCTCTATTGTCATGCGCAGCGTTCGCCGGAAGAAGTCCGGATGGAAGAAGAAAAACACCACGCCATCTACGAGGCGCTTTCCGCCCTGCCGCAGGAGCAGAGCGACGTGATTCGGCTTCGCTTTTTCGAACGCAAAAAATTTCGAGAGATCGCCGAGCTCACCCACACCAATATCAACACCGTGCTGGGGCGCTACCGGTATGGTCTGAACAAAATGCGCCGATTCCTTGAAGGACACCCCCATTTTCAAGAAGCCATATCATAAAAACATACATAAGACCGATAGACAACATTGTAATACACAAAACACACTCCGATATTGCTTGAGGGGAGCGGGCGTCAGAGGGCGGCTGACGCCCGCCTCAGAGGGGCAGAGGTTTCTTTACTTTTGTTCCACCAACCGAGATTCGTTCTGTGGGACAACGCCAGCATCTTTTATTTCCGCTCTCGCTCGTCTTCAAACATCCTGCGCGGACTTCCCGCGGGGTGATGAACACCAAGCCTCTGTTGC
>JALVCQ010000083.1 GCA_027009805.1 Bacteroidota bacterium | reverse complement strand
TCAATCAGGCGACCTCGCAGACAAAAGACATTGCCGCCGCCCTGCTGGAAGTGTTGGCCCGTTCCTCGGTGCTTTCTTCCCTTCGGAAAAAAGAGGGCGCCGCCGGACCGGAAATCGCCAGAGTGAAAAGTCACCCGAACCCGTTCAGCCGCCATGTTGCCATCCGTTACATGCTGCCCGTCGCCGGAAGGGTGGAACTGGTCGTTTACGACATGACCGGCCGGCGCATCCGCACGCTTGTAAACCGCCCCCGGCGCGCTGGATGGCATGTAGCGATCTGGGACGGCCGAGATGAAAACGGACAACCCGCCCCAGCGGGCGCCTATCTCTGTCGGCTGACCTCAACATCGGGTGTGGCAATGCACCGCATGCAGCGGGCCCGATAGGCGACGACATCACCTCATCCACACCGGGAAACCCGGATGAGTGGAAAAGGCGTATATTGCCCCTGCCTTATAGGCCCTTTCAGGGTGTTGGCCACTCAATCGGAATCGACGCATGAAAACCGGCCTTCGATGGCGTCAGCTCTTTGACATCTTCACCGTCTTCCTCGGCGTGATGCTGGCCTTCTGGGCCAACAACTGGAAGGAAGAACGGGCCGACCGCCGCCTCCTGCAGCAATACTGGCAAAACTTCATCGAAGAGGTGGCGAGGAACGACCGTCAGTTAGACTCGACGATTGCCCTCCAGGACCACCTCCTCCGGCGGATGAGCAACTATCTTGAACAAATGCAACAGGGCGCCTTGCCGCCCGACTCGCTCACGCCCCTGCTGCAAACGCTCACCCACCTCCACCTTATCGAACCCCAAACCGCCGCCTATGAAGCCCTCAAAGGCAGCAGGGCATGGCATTTGTTCGACCCGCAAACGCAACTCTTCCCCCTCATCCGATACTATCAACACATCAAAGCCGTCAAAACCGTGCAAGACTTCCTGACCACTTATTTCAATCAGCACACCGTCCCCTTCCTGCAAAAACACATCAGCTTCCTCTCCATGGAGGGCGACCCGGCCCTCTTACACCATATCGAATTTCAGAACATCTGTCTGGCCCACTATTCTTTCCAGAGCCGCCTCAACGAAGAATGTAAGAAACTGCGGGCCCAGGGCCAAAAAATACTGCACCTCAACAGCGAGAAGAACAGAGGCGAGTAGGGCTTCCTCCTTTTGCACGGCATTGCCCGTTGTGTGGGCCCTCCATCATGCTCATTCATGGGCAGGATCGGCCGACCGGGCAGCCCGCTTTTTTATTGTCAATTCGTAATTGCCCGATGAGAGAAGCGTAAGATGGGGGGATGTTAGAAAAAGTTTTATATTTTTGACCACAGAATAAAAAACAAAAGGCGAGAGCCTGCATAGGCCCCCGCCTTCAGTGTTTTCACAACGGAATAGTCCTTATTGTGAATAACTTCCAAATTGCACCGCAAAGATAAACACACCAGCATAAAACACCACGAACATGAAGAAAATTTTGGGACTGGACCTGGGCGTCAACAGCATTGGGTGGGCTGTGGTAGAAGAACCCGAAAATAGAGACGGAGCCGCCCGTATTATCGATGCCGGCGTAAGGGTGACGCCGTTGAGCTCGGAGGAAATTGATGAGTTTCAGAAAGGGAAGCCGATTACGACCAATGCCGACCGGCGCCTCAAACGAGGAATGCGGCGAAATCTTCATCGCTATAAACTGCGACGCCGTCGGTTGCTCGACACGTTAAAAAAGCACGGCATCATCGACCCGAGCAAGCCGCTGGCGGAAGATGGAAAAGCCTCTACGCATGAGCTGTGGCGCCTGCGGGCCAGAGCAGCCACCGAGCAGGTGCCCCTTCACGATTTCGGGCGTATTCTGTTGGCCATCAATAAAAAGCGCGGATACAAAAGCAACCGCAAGGCCCGGACGGAAGAAGAGACGGGAGAAGTCCTCGACGTGCGTCTGGCCCGTATCCTGCACGAACGCGGCATCACACCGGGGCAATACGCCCTCGAACGACTGGAACAGGGCAAGCATTACATCCCCACCTTTTTCCGATCGGACCTGCTGAATGAGTTCGACAGAATATGGGAAGCCCAGGCACCATATCACCCCGAACGCCTCACGCCTGAACTCAAACGCCAGTTGCAAGGGGCGCCTTCCAAGGCCACCTTTGCCATTTGTCAGAAACATTGGGGCATCGAAGGCATCAAGATTGCCGGAAAAAGACCTGAACAAGAAGCACAGAAATACCGATGGCGTGTAGAGGCTCTCTCAAAGCCCCTGACGCTCGAAGAACTGGCCATTGTCTTCCAGCATATCAACGTCCAGATTCGGGCATCCAGCGAATATCTGGGAGCCATCAGCGACCGCTCCAAACAACTGGCCCTCACGGGAAAGACCGTCGGGCAGTATCTGTATGCCCAGATTAAGCAAAATCGGCACACGCCCCTGAAAAATCAAGTGTTTTTTCGGCAGGATTACGTTGATGAGTTCAATAAGTTATGGGATACGCAGCAGCAATTTTACCCCGAGGTGTTGACGGAGGAATTGCGCCGCACCATTCGGGATGAAATCATCTTTTATCAACGCCCGCTCCGTTCTCAAAAGGGAACGCTGAGCGTATGTGAGCTGGAAGGAAAAACCGTCTGGGTTACGTTTGACGATGGGGGTGTGAAGACCCGCAAAGAGCGTCGGGTAGGGCCCCCTGTCATTCCCCGCTCATCACCGCTGTTTCAGCATTTTCGGATGTGGCAGGTGCTCAATAACCTGCGAATTAAGCCTAAAGGGGAGGGAACCGAGGTGGACCTCTCCCGGGACGATGAGGATATGGCTATGCGTTCGCTTCTCTTCGAGGAACTGGATATTAAAGGACGATTGAAGCCTGCGGAAGTGTTGAAAATATTGGGGTTCCCCGTTAAGCAATGGGAACTGAATTATAAGGAGAAAGAAATCGAAGGAAATCGAACCAATCAGCGTCTTTACGAAGCCTATGCCGAGATATTGAAGGCCGCCGGATATGATGTCGAAAAGCTGATGAAGAAGCGGGCGGTGGATATTAAGGCGACGGTGCGCCGGGCGTTTGAGGAAATGGGCATTGATGCGCGTATTCTCGACTTCGACCCGCTGCTTCCGCCCGAGCAACTGGTGCAACAGCCCTCATATCAGCTGTGGCACTTGCTCCATTCGTATGAAGGCGATAATTCGCGCAGCGGCATCGAGAAGTTGGTGAACCATCTGGAACGGCGTTTTGGGTTTTCCGAAGAAGCCGCGCACATCCTGGCAAAAGTCACCTTTGAAGATGACTATGGAAGTTACAGCGCCCGGGCGATCCGGAAGATCTTACCTTACTTGCAAAGTGGTATGAAAGTGTCTGAGGCCGTGGAAGCCGCCGGTTATCAATGGCAGTTTTCTGATGAAAGCCCGCTCCGACAACGTCTTCCCCTTTTCCCTCGAAACAGCCTTCGGAATCCGGTTGTGGAAAAGATCCTCAACCAGATGGTGAATGTGGTCAATGCGCTGATCGAGCAATACGGCCATCCGGATGAAATCCG
>JALVCQ010000082.1 GCA_027009805.1 Bacteroidota bacterium | reverse complement strand
CCCGATGGATTGTTTCAGGCGCAGGAAAGCCTGAAAGCGGCTTCGCCGATTGCCTCGATCGACGAGGATATACATCTGATCGATAATCCAGCCCAGCAGGGGGATGCGCCCCAGACTGTGTTTGGCCAGAAAGCGAAACAGGACCGGTGCGGCCACCGCCGAGATGGGAATGTCAAGTTCGTGCCGGTGATTGGCGATGAGCAGGTAAGGCTGTTCGGGCGGGTAGGCGTTGCGGTGATGGACCTGCAGGCGGATGCCCGCCCCGATGAGCACGGCCTTTGCCCACCATTTCGACAGCCGCAGGCCGATGCGAAACCGCTTCGGCGGCACCCACCGCCACACGATGAAGCGATAGGGCAGATACACCGCCAACACCGTGAGGGCCCCGTAGAAAAGGACCCAGCCAAGCCATAGTCTCGCCAGGCCGCGGCGGATCATTCTGTGTCGTGTGCTGCAGAAAATATGTCCATGAGGTCTTCGCTGATGCCGGTCATCGAGAAGCCGCCATCATGGAAGAGCGTTTGCATCGTGAGTTTCTCGGTGTAGTCGGAAAAGAGCATCACGCAGAAGCGGGCGCAGTCTTCGGCGGTGGCGTTGCCCACCGGCGAGTTCTTTTCGGCATAGGCGAGGAAGGTGTCGAACCCGGGCACGCCCGTGCCGGCGGTGGTGGGCGTGGGCGATTGGCTCACCGCATTAATGCGGACGCCTTTGCGCTTGCCGTAGTGATAGCCGAAGCTGCGCACAATCGACTCGAGGAGCGCTTTAGCTTCCGCCATGTCATTGTAAGAGGGAAAGGCCCGCTGTGCGGCGATGTAGGAAAGCGCCACCACCGAGGCCTTCTCGGCGAGGGCGTCCATGTGCCATGCTTCTTGCAAGATGCGGTGCAGGGAGATGGCCGAGATGTCGAGCGTTTTATGCAGCCAATCGTATTTAAGGTCATAATAGGGGCGCTTTTTGCGCACGTTGGGCGACATGCCCACCGAGTGAAGGACAAAATCGACGGGCCCGCCGAAGTGTTCGAGGGTCTTTTCCCACAGGTTTTTAATGTCTTCCTGATTGCTGACGTCGGCCGGGATGATTGGCGCTTGCAGGGCCTCGCCCAATTGCTGGATTTTGCCCATGCGCAATGCCACAGGGGCGTTGGTCAACACCATTCGGGCACCTTCGGCATGGGCGGCTTCGGCCACTTTCCATGCAATAGAACTTTCGTCGAGGGCGCCGAAGATGAGCCCTTTTTTGCCTTCTAACAGATGATGCGCCATTGAAATCAGCCTTTTAGTTTTGTGCTTCAAAGATGGAAAAAGTTGGGCGGAAACGGTGAAAAGAAGCAAAAAGCGGGCGGGGTGGCGAATCTGAAAACGTCCCCGAAGCGGGCGGCTTTGAATGCGAAGGGGGCGGAGAGCCCGCAAGCCGCACCGCGGGTACATCATATTCGCGTCTATACCGACGGGTGTGCCTTTGGCAATCCCGGGCCCGGCGGGTGGGCGTTTATTCTCGAAAGCGGGCGCCACTACAAGGAAGCGTCCGGCGGCTATCGACACACCACCAACAACCGGATGGAGCTGACGGCGGCCATTCGGGCGCTTGAAGCCATCAAGGCCCAGCAGGCAAAAGTGGATGTTTATACCGACTCGCAATATGTGGCGAAGGCCTTCACGGAAGGATGGCTGGAAAAGTGGCGGGCGAAAGGCTTTGCCAAACGTCCGAATGCCGACCTGTGGCGCCGATTGGATGAGCTGGTGCGCCGGTTTGACGTGACGTTTCATTGGGTGAAGGGCCATGCCGGCCATCCGCAAAACGAGCGGTGTGATCGGCTGGCCAAGGAAGCCGCCAAACATCCGCAGGCGGTGGACCGCGGCTATCAGGTGAAAGAGGGGCATGGCTAAGCCGAAGCGTCGGTATGTGTGTCGGGCGTGCGGGGCGGTGGCGCCGCGCTGGATGGGGCAGTGTCCGGCGTGTGGAGAATGGGACAGCCTCGAAGAGGAGGTGGCCCTTCCATCCGCGGGAAAGGCAGCGGTACTGGAAGGGAAGGCGCCGGTGGCGTTGCGGGACGTCACGGGCGAGGATGTGATGCGCTGGGATATGGCGGATCCGGAGCTGAATCGGGTGCTGGGCGGCGGGTTGGTGAAGGGCAGTCTGGTGTTGTTCGGCGGTGCGCCCGGGATTGGAAAGTCCACCTTGCTGCTTCAAATGGCGTTGAACACGCCGAAGCAGACGGTGTTGTATGTGGCCGGCGAGGAGAGCCCGCGGCAGGTGAAGATGCGGGCCGAGCGCCTGAAAAACACCATTCGGGAAGGGCTTTTGATTGTGGATCAGACCGATGTGGCGGCGGTGTTGTCGGCCTGTCAGACCATTAAGCCCGACATCTTGATTGTGGACTCGCTGCATACGCTTTCCACGGCGGTGGTGGACGGCCCGCCGGGGAGTATCTCGCAGCTTAAAGCGGTGACTTATCAGCTGATGCAGGCGGCGCGGGATCTGGAAATGGCTGTGATTATCGTGGGGCACGTGACGAAGGAAGGGCAGGTGGCGGGCCCGCGGCTGGTGGAGCACATGGTGGATGTGGTGCTCTATCTGGAAGGCGATCGGCAGGTGGGCTTTCGGCTGTTGCGGGCGGTGAAGAACCGTTTTGGGGCGGTGTCGGAAATCGGCGTGTATGTGATGACGGGGCAGGGATTGCAGCCGGTGCAGGATCCGTCGGCACACTTTCTGACCGAGCGGCGGGCGGGCGTGGCGGGTGTGGCCGGCGGCGTGACCGTGGAAGGCATCCGCCCGTTGATGTTGGAAGTGCAGGCGCTGGTGTCGCCTTCTTATTATCAAATTCCGCAGCGGTCGGCGACGGGTTACGATCCGAAGCGGTTGCAGATGTTACTGGCCGTGCTGGAAAAGCGGGTGCATAAGGCTGTGGGCGGGCAGGATGTGTTTCTCAACATTACGGGGGGCTTTCGGATTAAGGATACGGCGCTGGACCTGGCGGTGGTGATGGCGCTGGCCTCGGCGCATGCCGACGCGGCGTTGCCGCCGCGGGCGGTGTTTGTGGGGGAGGTGGGGCTGACGGGCGAGCTTCGGCCGGTGCCTTTTATGGAAATGCGGATAGATGAAGCACTTCGGCATGGTGCCGAGCCGATTGTGGTGCCGGCGGCGGTGGGCAAAGGGCCGGCATCCCGCTATGCGGGGGTGCGTTCGTTTGCGACGGTGCGGGAGGTAGTCGATGAATGGCTTGGGTAGGTAGAAGGGTAGGGGGACGGTGTGCTTCGGGGGAATATCGAACACAGGAGAATATCGAACGCCGAACACCGATTTTTAATTTAAGATTTTGTTTTAACATATCTTTGTTGTTCTTAAGTTAGCGTTCGTTCATCAGTGTTCTGCCATCCCCCGCTGGCTGAGCGGAGTCGAAGCCACGCGGGAGATGGGGGGCCTTCCGCACCCTTCGACTACGCTCAGGGGGCGGAAGGTTCGCGTGAGGGGCCCGGAGGGCGCCGAGCCGCAAGGCGAGGCGGACCGACGCCGCCTGCGGGACGGGGTTTGTA
>JALVCQ010000081.1 GCA_027009805.1 Bacteroidota bacterium | reverse complement strand
GCCTGCCATCGGCGGATGCGTTCCACCAGTGGATGCCCCACATAGTGCACATCCACGCCGTAACGCGCATAAAAGGGCGGCTCGAAGGGCAGGATGGCCAGCGGCAGATCGACCCACCGCCCCATCTTGCGGGCCCGACCCGAGCGCCACGCCCACACCTGCGGCAGGATGTAATAGACCACAGGAATGCCCTGCCGGTGCGCCCACTTCGCCATGCGCATGTTAAAGCCGGGAAAATCAATCAAGATCAGGGCATCGGGCCGAAAATCCAGAATCTGCGCCTTGAGAAAGCGCATCACCTGACGGATGTGGCGGAGGCGTTTCAACACCTCCCAGAATCCCATCACATTCACGGAATGGTAGGTGCGCACCAGCTCCATGCCGGCGGCGGCCATTTCCTGCCCGCCCATGCCCCGATAGGATGCCGTCGGGAAGCGGCCTTTAAGGGCCTGGACAAGGGCGGCGCCGTGCATGTCGCCCGAGGCCTCGCCCGCAATGAAAAAAAAACGCCGTTTAGAGGGCATATTTGACCATCAACACCACCACCGCCCATCCCATCGTGGCTATCAACACGCCGCGTGCCTTCTCGATGTTGGTCTGCAACGAACGCATGAAAATGAGCAGGTTGGGCACCACGGCCAGCGCCAGCAACGGCGCCGCCAGCTCGTTGGCCACGGCATACGTCCACGTTCGGGCAAGGCTGACTTCATAGCGCTCGCTCACCGCCCACAACGCCAGGGCAAAGACCACCGGCGGCAGCAACGCCCCCCATAAAATCCCTTTTGCCCGCGGGGTCATGCGTCCTGGGTGTTTTCTTCGTTCCACGGCGCCAGCAACGAGAGGGAATGATGGGCCGTGAGGTCGAACTGCACGGGCACGACCGACACGTAGCCGTGTTCGAGCGCCCACTGGTCGGTGTCTTCGCCCTCGTCGAAGTTGGTAAACACGCCGGTGAGCCAGTAATATTTCCGGCCGTTGGGATCGACCCGCTCGATAAAGTCTTCTTCCCACTTGGCATGGGCCTGACGGCACACGCGAATGCCTTTCAGCGCCGACAGCGGCCCTTTCGGGATGTTGACGTTCAAAAAGACGCGCGGCGGCAGCGGGCGTTCAATCATACGGCGGATGATCTTTCGAACGTAGTGCTTGGCTGCCGTAAAGTCGGCATCCCAGGAATAATCCAGCAATGAAAAGCCGGCCGATTGGATGCCCTCGATGGCGGCTTCCATAGCCGCCGACAACGTCCCCGAATAGAGGATGTTAATGCTGGCGTTCGAGCCGTGATTGATGCCCGAGAGCACCAGGTCGGGTGGTTCTTTGTCGAAGACCTTATCGACGGCCAGCTTGACACAATCGACAGGTGTTCCCGAACATTGATAGGCCACGGCGGATTCGAACACCTCCCGTGTCGAATAAAGGCGCAGCGGCTCGGCGATGGTGATGGCGTGTCCCATGCCCGACTGGGGCTTGTCCGGCGCCACGACGGTGACCTCGCCAAAATCCCGGGCCACTTCCACCAGGGCCCGCAACCCCGGTGCCGTGATGCCATCGTCATTGGTAATCAGGATGCGACGTGTGGAAGTCATAGCAAAATTTTTGGGAGTGCAAACCTACGGCTCGACCCATAAGCGCACGCCCTCACTGCAATTGCTGCACATGGCGTATTGGTCGCGGCTTTTCCAGAGGTTGCGGCGGAAGGTCTGATAGGCGGGGCCGTTCCATATTTCGCTGAAAGCGGCGTCGGTGAGGCTGCCCATCGGATGGTCGGCGTCTTTGTCAAAGCAGCAGGGCAAGACCTGCCCGTCCCAGGTGATGGTGGGTTCCATCCACAGGCGGCTGCATCCCCGCCGTCCCGTTCGGCGCAGCCGCAGGTGCTCCCCTTCCCGCTCGTAACGGCTCAATGCGGCATCCTTCGGCACCCACGCCGCGCCGTCCCATTCTTCATACACCTGTGCCGTCTTCAGCCGCAACTCATCCACGCCCAGCGAGCGGGCCAACGCCTCCACATCCGCCACCTGCCCCTCGTTGTGCGAAAAAAGGATAAACTGCAACACCACATACGGATGCGCAGCCTTCATCTGCCGCCGCCACCGGATGAGGTTCTGCACGCCTGCCAGCACCTTCTCCCACTGCCCGCCGATCCGATATTTCCGGTAGGTCTCCGCATCGGCACCGTCCAGCGAGATGATGACTTGCGACAGGCCGCTGTCGATGAGCTGACGGCAGTTGTCGTCCGAGAAATAGTGGCCGTTGGTGGAAGTGTCGGTGAAGATGCCTTTCTGATGGGCATACGCCACCATCTGAAAGAAGTTCGGATTGAGCAGCGGCTCGCCCTGAAAATAGAGGCTCACGTAGAAGACGTAAGGATGCAGCTCGTCGATGACCTTGCGAAACAGGGCGGCGTCGGCCTGTCCCGTCGGGCGAGTAAACGCCCGAAGGCCGCTGATGCACTGCGGGCAGCGCAGGTTGCAATGCGTGGTGGGCTCGAAGGTCAGGGCCGTGGGATAGTGCGACACCATCGACGAGAAGCGCACAAACGACCAGCGGTAGCCGATGGCCGCCTTCAGGGCGTTCCACCATCGTCGCCGACGAAACACCGCCGCCACCAGACGGCGGTTCCGATGCCACCACAGACGCCGATTGAAGATCATCTGCGGCCCGGCCCACGCCTCATTTTACCACCCGCTCAAAGACCGACCGATCTTTAATGGCGCTCGGGTCGCCCACATAATACCAGCGAATCCCTTTGATGAACTTGCGGAAGGCCATGTTCATCTCCGCCAGCGTCACCTTCTGCACCTTCTCATTGAAGAGCACCGCCTCTCGCCAGCCGCTGCCGGTCATCTCAGCCCGCAACAACGAGCCGGCAATGCTGCTGTTGGACTCTTCGCCCATGTAATGATAGGTCAGGAACACCTGCTTTTTATCCGCCAGCTCGTCGGCCTGAAAACCTTCCTTTTTGATTTTTTCCAGCTCATCGACCATCACCGCGGCCGCCGCCGAAGGGTCGGTGGTCGAGACGTAAAGGATCCCATAAGGGACTTTCATCGCCCGCGCCATAAAGGCCGCCGGGGCGTAGGAAAGGTTGCGCTTGGTGCGGATTTCCACAAAATAGCGGTCGTCGAGGATGCTAAATCCCAGCATCATCGGATATTCCCAGCGGCTGCCTTTGGGCGGCGCGCCGGTAATGCCCCGATAGTAATAGGTGGCCATTTCTTCCTTCGGATAGACTTTCAGCTTGCTACTGGAATAGGCGATTTGCTTCGGAATGTGCGACTTGAAAGTCAGCCGACGGGTAGGCAGCGGTTTCAGCGCCGTTTTAACCCAGTCTTTGATGGCCTGCTCTTCGATGTCGCCCACCACGACCAACACCATATTGGCCCGGTCCAGCAGGTTGTTGAAATAAAAGTCGCGCACCTTCTTATAGGTCAGCGCTTTGAGGGTTTCGGGCGTGCCGTCAGGCGCTTTTTCGTAGTCATATCCTTTGAAGGTTTCTTGAATAGACGTCCGCCGCACAAAAGCATCGGGCGAGGAAAGCACCTGCCGGGCCGCCGAGACCAGCTG
>JALVCQ010000080.1 GCA_027009805.1 Bacteroidota bacterium | reverse complement strand
CCACATAGGCAATGCGCTGCGCCCAGCCTGTTCCGGTTCCCAGCCATGTCGTCATCAACAAAATACCGATAATACGTTTCATCCTTAAAAACGTTGACCAATGACAAAATGGAAGTTGCCGCCGTGAGCGGTGGGATTGCCGGGAACGGGGTCGAAGCCGTAGCCCCAATCTACGCCCATGGTGCCGAACATCGGCATATACACCCGCACACCCAGGCCGGCCCCCCGATACACGTCGAACGGATTAATCCGCCGCGGATGCAGCCATGCATTGCCGGCCTCCACAAATCCCAGCACATACGCCGACATAGAAGGATTCAACGACAACGGATAGCGCAGCTCCAGCGTATATTTCAGATAAGAGGAGGCGCCGGTGATGTCCAGCTGCGGATCATGAGGTGTGAGCGATTCGTCGGTGTAGCCGCGCAATGCGATGGGTTCTTTTCCGATGACGAAGTTTCCGTAGCCGCTGAGGCCGCTGCCGCCCACCACGAAACGCTCGAAAGGAATAATGCCCACGGCCGGGTTATAGGCGCCGATGATGCCCAGCTCAAAGCGCGGGGCGATGACGAGCTTATCGACCAACGCCTGAAACCAGCTCATGGTAAAGCGCCACTTGTGATATTCCATCCACTTGAAGCGGTCGGCTACGGAAAGCCGGCTGTAGTCCTGACTGCTCATCAGCGAATAAGGCGGCGTCGCCGTCACCGACAGGCTCACCTTCCCACCCCGCTGCGGATAAATCGGCTGATCAATCGAGCTGCGCACCAGCGTAAAGGAAAAGTTCAGGTTATGGACGATGCCCGAGTCGAGGTCTTTCATCACGTAATAGGGGTCCAACCGATAACGGGTAAAAGCGCCGGAAGTGTGTAAGACAAAATAGTCGTCGGGCCATTGGAGGCGCTTGGAAAGGGCTACCGTCCCACCATACATGCGGAGGCGCTGCACCACATCGTCGGTGTAACGATATCGGCCGGGCGTATAGAGCGTATAAAATCCGGAGAACGAGAAGGCGTTGGGTTTTCGCCCGCCGAACCACGGATCGGCAAACGAAAAGTTGGCCGAGGCATATTGCGGGCCGTTGGTCTGAATCCGCAAGGCCACCCTCTGGGCGTCTCCCGCGGGATAGGGACGCCAATTTTTCCCTTTGCCGGCCTTCGCAAGGGAAAAGTTCGACAGCTGCACGCCGGCCGTCAGATAAAGGCCCTGATACCACGACCCCGACAGCTCGATCTTGTCCGTGGAGACTTCTTCCAGCTTATATTCGATATCCACCACGCCTTCGTCGGGCCGGGGATGGGGCACCACATCCATTTTTTCGGGGCTGAAAAATCCCATCTGGGCCAGTTCGCGCTGCGACCGCACCACCGCCGACCGCTGAAACCAGCTCCCGGGCCGGGTGCGCAACTCCCGCAAAATCACGTGGTCGTGCGTGGTCATGTTGCCGGCAATCAGATTCCTGTTCACAACGACCCGCGGCCCCTCTTGAATCCGGACCTCGATATCCACCTGGTGGGAATCGGTAAAGGTCTCGCCGTATTTCAATCGGAAAAAGAGATAGCCGTCGTTCATGTAGAGCGAAGAAACGTCCAGCCCCATGGGGTCGAAATAGAGGCGCCGTTCCAGCAGCGGCTTATCGTAAATATCGCCCGAGTCGATGCCCAACGTCTTTTGCAATATGTCCACGGGCACTTTTGAGTTGCCCACCCACCGAATATTCCGCACCCGATACACCGGGCCTTCATGCACCCAGACTTTCAGGTGATAGCCATCCGGCCCGATGCCGACGGAGTCTTTCACGATGCTGAAGTCCCGATAGCCGTGCGAGAAATAGAGCTGGGCCAAAGCGGCTTTATCTTCTTCCCACTTGAAGGGGTCGAACAGCGCTTTGCGGAAAATATTCCACCACCGATAGGGTTTGGTGCCGCGCATCATCCGCCGCAGCTTGGCATCGGAAAACACCGTGTTTCCTTCAAAGGAGATGCTGCGCACCCGCATTCGCGGGCCTCTTTTGACGATGGCGATGAGGATAAGTTCCTCCGAGCGGCGTTCTTCCTGGATAGATATGGTGGGATGGTCGAATCCCTTGTTGCGCAAATAGTCGGCGATGGTTTTACGGATGGCAAACCGGGTGGCATCTGTGACCACTTCACCGACGTGGACGGGCAGTTTTTCCTGAATTTTCTTGGTCCATCCACGGGGCAGGCCCTGAATCCGGACGCCGCCCAGCCGCTCACCTTCTTTCACCTTCACCCGCACCCACGCCCGGGAGTTCGGCTCATCCAGCGAATCGACATATACCTGCACGTCGCTGAAAATTCGCACATCCCACAGGCGCTTAATGACCCGCCCCAGGTCGTCGGAAAGAAGGCGAAACCGCTCACCCTCTTTCAAGCCTGCATCGGCAATAATCTCCCGAACATAGTCCTCGTTGGACGCCCCTTCAATGGTCAGCGACACAATCTCATACGGGCCGGCGCCTGTTTGCGCCGCTGCCCTTGGCGCGGCCATGGACATTGCGGTGATAGTGAGGAAAAAAGCCAGAAAATGTCGGGTCATGAATGCAATTGTTCACTGGTCATTCCAAATCGGCGCTCCCTTCGATGAAACTCCTGCAAGATATCGGCCAACACCTCCTTGTTAAAATCCGGCCACAGAACGTCGGGGAAAAACAGCTCCGTATAGGCGAGCTCCCATAGGAGAAAATTGCTGATGCGGTATTCGCCGCTGGTTCGAATCAGGATGTCGGGGTCGGGGATGTCGGCGGTGGTCAGAAAGTGCTTAAAATCGTCGGGATTTTTCAACATTTCCAGTGCATCCGTGCCTTTCCGGGCGATTTGCCGGGCGGCGTTATAGATGTCCCACCGCCCGCTGTAATTGAGGGCCACCACCAGGGTGAGGCGTTCGCCGCCCTGTGTATATCGTTCGATCCACCGCACCTTTTCCGCCGCATCCGCAGGCAGGGCGTCGATATGACCAATAAAACGCAGGCGCACCCCTTGTTTTTTCAGCTCTTCGGCTTGTTCCTGGATGGTGGCCACCAATAGATGCATCAATGCCTGCACTTCTTCCGGCGGACGCATCCAGTTTTCCGTAGAAAACGCATAAATCGTCAGGTAAGGTATCCCGAACTCGACGGCGGCCTCGACGGTCCGGCGAATGGCTTTCACTCCTTCCCGATGGCCGGCCACACGCGGCAGCCCCCGCCGGCGGGCCCAGCGGCCGTTTCCGTCCATGATAATGGCTACATGAACCACCTTTCCCGACGTCTCACTCATGATTGTATTGTATCAAAAGGGCGCGTCTCCCCCGGCGGGCAAATATATCCCTTCCATTGAGGAAGCACCTCAGAAGGTGACGCATTCGGTGCGCCGCACCACGTAATAGATGCTGACGGCGGCGGTGAAGAACCAGTCCTTGTTTTGAGGGTTTCCCCGCAGAAGCCCGCTCACCTGTTCGTCCGAATAAACAGTCGGATTGGAGAGGCGTCGGGTCAGGGCATCCCGTTGTGGGAGGTCGGCCGGGAAGTGGCCTTTGACGCCGTCGAGATAATCGGTGAGCAGCGGATAGGCCCGCACGCCCACCTGAACGAACATCCGTTCGCCCAGCATTTGCTTATATCCCAGACCAAACGGAAACCCCATCGTCCCAATCGCCGTCACTTTCCCTTCTTCTTCCAGCCGGCGGCCTTGCAAAAGATACTTCCTCCCGTCGATGGTCATCGAGGGGTTGTAATACACCACCGAGACGCCACCGGATAAGAAGAGGGTGCCCCGCGCACTGCGCACATTCAGCAAGAACCGTTTGAAGTTAAACGTAATCTCCCAATCGGCGGCCGCCACCGGCGAAGCGAAATTGAGGTTTCGCCATTGCCAGTCCGGCTTCTTTTGGTCATCAGCCTTCAGGTTGCCATACAAAAAGCGCGCCCCCCACGAAAAATGGTCGGAAAGATTCCGATGATAGGATAGAAACGCCATCGGCAACGGCGGCGATGCCGCCATCGGCAAATCGCCGTGATAACGCATCACACCGACACCCCCGCCATAGGAATGGCTCTGCGCCCACAGCATACCACCCGTCAGGCATCCCCACCACATCAAGAGAAGCCATCGCCCGCCGCTAAGCGATGAGATGCTCACTGCCAATTACACCGGTTCTTCAAGAAAAAGTAGGAGATCGTAATGCCGGAGATAAAATACCAGTCTTTATTGGTGGGGTCTCCCCGCAGTTCTCCGGGCGCCGGTATTACTTCTTCTCCCAGATATTCGTCTTTCCGCACCGAGAGCTCCCATGCCAATTCCCCCCGTTCGGCCAACAAGATTTCTTTCTCGACATACGTTGAACTGACGTCGTCGATATAGTCGGTAAAGGTTTTCCGGGCCCCGAACTCAAAGCCGATCCCCATATTGGAACTCAGTGCGGCGCGCACCCCTATTCCAAAGGGGATGGCCACCTGCGTGAGCCCATAAGGGCGCCGATCGGAATAGAAAAGCGTCCCTTGCCCTTCCGTTCCCAGCGGTTGCAATGGGACCCACTGGTCGTTGTAAAAGGTTTTGGGGTTAAATCGGAAGATGTTGACCCCCGCAAACAAATAAGGTGTAAAGGTGGCGTATCGTTTCACAAAAACGGGGCTGAAAGGCGACAAGTTCAATTCTCCCGTGACGGCGATATCGAGTAAAGGGCTCTTAAAAGAAAGGTTCCGCATTTTACGGGCGGGGTCTTTCGCGTGGGCGTCATCACCCGACAGGGTCCCATAAAACACATTGGCCTTGGCGACAAATACGGGCGAGAGATGATATCGGAGAAACAGCCCTCCGGCCGGGTGAACGGCCTGCCCGTCCACTATCCCTTCGACAAGGTCTCCCTTATAGGTCGAGAAGCCGGATAGGAGACCAAGCTCCCAAAAAGGCTTGTGCTGCCCCATCATCAAAGACGGGACAGCACAAATAAGAATGAAGAGCGTTCTGAGGAGTTTCAGCGGATTCATTCAGGATTATTGGTGTTCTGCGGGATTTAGTTTAAGGCGGCCAAAAAGCTTTTTAGCGCCGGAAAATCTCACAACGGAACTGGCGCAGCGTGCGCGACACCCAGAAGGTGGCGCCATCGACCCAGTCTTTGGTCGGATCGCCCCGCTTAATGTTCCGGTTGACAAGCGAGTTCAGGAAACTCTGGATTTCGGCGTCGCTTTTTCCCTGTGCTTTAAAGTAATCAATGTAACCGGCGATGGCTCGGGCTTTGAGCTTATCTTCGGCACTTCCTGCGTAGAGGGTGGGCAGGTCGGGGTTATACTTTGCTTTCACGCCGTCCAGATAGTCGGTGGTTGTGAAGTGTTGGCTGACTTCGATGCCGATATTCCAGAGCCCACCTACGGAATATTTAATCCCCAGGCCGTACAGAGCCGATAGGGTCACCGGCGCCCACGATTCGCCTTCCGGTTTTAATTTCCGCATGACGAACTTTTTCCCATCCACATATCGGACCGGCTCAAAATACATCACCCCCAACCCCACCAGGGCATAAGGCGTAAACGCAAAACGGCGCGTCCCGCTGATGAAAGGCAGGAAGTTGAACTCGATACCGCCGGAGAGTTCCACCACCGGCGACTTAAAGTCCAGATTGCGCTTTTGCCGCTCCCGGGAATTCATGTCCGTCACTTCGATCAAGGAGTCGGCCCCTTGAATCTGACTAAACTGCAGCGCCGCTTTAAAGTTCAAGCGCGGCTGGTAATAATACCGATAGAGGGCATAGAGCCCCGGCTTGGTCTGATTTATATACACATGGGAAGGCACCAGATCTCCTTGATAAGTGAACCCGCCCAATCCAGCACCGAACTCCACGTCCTGCGCCTTCGCGCTACGCAGTCCACCGATGCCCATAGCCACAACGGCTACCAAGCCTAAACATCGAAACCCTTTCATAGCTTGTATCATTTTTTGTGTTTCCACCGGCAAAGGTAAAAAGAATTTATCAACCGCAAGGGTTAGAAGAGATTTTTTAGGATTTCACACCGGCACGGGCGAATCGTGCGGCTGATAACCACGCCGAAATCCGTCATCCAATCGGGTGAGGGGTCGCCTCGTTTCACCTGTCCCACATGCTGCAAGAAGTTCATAATCTGTTCTTTGGAATAGCCGTTCCGGGCATAATAATCAATATATCCGACGATAGCCCGTGCTTTTAACGCTTCCTCCCCCCCTTTTTCATACATTTCCTTGACGTCGGGCCGATAGCTCCTGCTCACCCCATCCAGATAGTCGGTGGAAGTAAAATGTTGTGTGATGGACAGACCGATATTCCAGCGTCCTCCCACCGAGTATTTCACGCCCGCGCCGTATGACAGCGTCAATGCAAACGGGCGCCATTGTTTTCCTTCCGGATTCAGCGTTCGCAGCTTAAACGTCACGCCGTCGATCGTCCTGGTGGGTTCATAATGAATCACGCCCAGCCGCGTCGAGATGAACGGGGCGAAGGGAAACCGTCTCGTATTACTAATATAAGGAAGGATATTAAATTCAATCCCTACATTGGCCATGATAATCGGAGATGAAAAGTCGAGGTTTCGTTCGGCCCTTTCTTTTGAATTGACATCCATCACATCAATTAGGGAGTCGGCACCTCGGATTTCTCCCTTCATCAGTTGCACATAGGCGTTGAGTCTGGGGTTATAATAATAGCGGTAGAGGATTCCCCCGAATGGACGGGTTTGGGAGATATAGAAATGGCCGGGCACCAAATCTCCCTGATACAAAAGGCCGCCGCCGATGACGCCGATTTCGGCATCCTGCGCATACGATGGAACGCTCACAAACAGCATGATTGCTGTCATCATCATGATAAGCTGTAAACGTTTCATGGCACTTTTTTCGGCCAAAGATAAACATTCTTGATTAAAAACACCGTTCCTCAAACAATCGGCGGACCGATCGTAAATAATACTCAAACGTAAAAAAACGCGCCGCTTCCACCGCTTTGTTTTTCTCCCGAAGCCACCGGTCCGGCATCGAGATATAATCCATAATTGCTTTGTAATACTGATAAGGGTCGGAAAAATCAAGGGCCTTTCCCACATCAAACCGCGCCAGAAACTGCGGGATGGATGAGATGGTGCTGGAAAGAGGGACGGCGCCGTAGCTCATGGCCTCGCTCAACACCTTGGGCCACCCTTCCGACGCATACGTCGGGAGCAAGATAAAGTGGGCTTTTTGATATAAAGGAGCAATCCGACTTCTGGGAAGCCATCCGTAGAGGCGGACCCTGGGGGAAAGTCCCGTTTCATGGACCATGCGTTCCACCGCCTCCCGCGCCGGTCCATCTCCGACAACGTGAAACTCAAAAGGGACATTTTCCCCACGCAAGGTTTTGATGGTTTCCATCGCCGTGTAAATTCCCTTTTCTTTTTCGACCCGGCCGACAAAAAGGAGCTGATAAGGCGCTGACAGCTTTTTATCCTTGACGGCCTCCGCCGCCTTTCGGCGCGCCGCCTCGGAGAACGACGGATTGAAAAAAGAACGGACGTGGGCGGGGTCTTCCTTCCATGCGCCGTTGACGGTGACACACGCTCGGGACCATCCTTTTCGGAGAAGCCACCGCTGAATATCGTAGCTTATCGCCTGTCGGGTGGTCGGGCGCCAATTGCCTGCATACTTGATCCACCGTCGGCGGGGATGTTTTTTGATAATCAACTGAATCATGGCCAGAAGGGCGATGTTGGCGGGCGCCCGCACATGCACGGCATCGGCTTTCCGCAACTCTCGGGCGATGGCGGCCCAGTAAACAGGCCAGGCCCTGACAACGGCGCCCTTTCCTTTCAAGCCCATCCCGCCGGCCGGCGGCACAGGCACATATCGCACATTGGGCGCTCGATAGGGCGACACATTCCTCGGGGGCGGGCCATCGTGAAGGGGCGCTACGTGAATCAATTCCTCGAAGAGGGTGGCCAGCCGACTGAGTTCTTCGATGGTAGGGCCGAACCCCACCAGGCCGCCTTCATGACGATAATGAGCTGTGTGGGAGACGACCAGAAGGCGACGCGGAAAGTCTATGTCCATCGGATTTTTTCTTTTCGGAGGAAAGCTTCCAGCCCCTGCTTGAAATCGTGGGTTTCCCGCGCCCGTGCATTCGCGATCACTGCCCTTTCCAGGGCCGCGTCCAATCGATCTTCATCCATCTGTTGAAGCAATCGTCGGGTATGGGTGACCGATTGAGGGCTCACACCGGCCAGCGTTTCCGCAACAAATTGGTTAACCCTTGCCTCCAGCGCCGGCACATCGTCCATCACTTCGGTGACCAGGCCATATGCTTTCCCCTGCCGCGCCGAGAAGATTTCGCCCGATAACAGCAGGTGACGGGCTGTCCCTTCCGACACTTTTTTTAATAGAAACACCGACACCAGCGCCGGCACAAACCCGATTCGGACCTCCGGAAAGCCCAGCTTGGCATCGGCTGCGGCAAACACGAAATCCGATACCAGCAAGAACCCCATTCCGCCGCCCAAGGCGGGCCCGTGCACCTTCGAGACCACCAGACACGGCAACTGATAGAGCGCCCGGTATAATCGCATCAGTGCGGCCGAATCTTGCACGTTTTCTTCATATGAAAATTCCGCCAGCCGGCGAAGGTAGGCCAGGTCGGCCCCCGCGCAGAAAGCCTTGCCGCGCCCTTCCAGAATCAGCATGCGCGTATCAGCCGGCAGGGAGGTGACCGCCGCCGTTAGTTCTTCAATCATCTTCGGATGGAGGGCGTTTCGTTTCTCGGGGCGGTTCAATGTGATCCGGCAGACGCCTTCATCGCATGAGACCACTATCATCTGGTAGGTGTTCGTCATGGCTTCGGCCGTTTGAAGCGTGCAAGTTTAGATAATATTTTTGCCTGAGGAATACAACGCCACATCTTTCCACCACGACCGCCTTTTCCGATGTTGTTTCGTTTTCTTCAATACATCAACCCCGGCTGGTATTATCACCTGCGCCCGCGGCGCGCTGTTGCGCACTTTGTGCAGTGGGAAGCGATGGACGAGACCGAAAGGAAAATTATTGCCTACGATCCGCTTTATTCCGACGCAGCCGTCAGCCGGCTTGATGCGGCTTGGCAGGGATGGGCACGCGGCATCATCACCACGGACTCGGAAAGGAGACTGCATGCGCTTCCTACACCGTTGCCGGAAGACGAATACCGGTTTCTGCGCAAATATTTTCACCCCGTGTGGTCGTGGTATGTTCTCCTTCTCCGCATCATATCGGGGCACCACCCCATCCAGGAAGTTCGGGCTTTCCGAAAACAGCGGAGGGTAAGTCGGGTGCCGCTTTCCCACCCGTATTATCCCCATGAAGACTCATGGGCCACCTTCCAGTCGCCCCTTCTTGCCCGACGGCCGCTGGTCAGCATCGTGCTGCCTACATTGAATCGATACCATTATCTTAAAGACATCCTCCACGACCTGGAACAACAAACCTATTCCCATTTCGAGGTGATTGTGGTGGATCAATCGGAGCCATTCCGTCCGGAATTTTACGCCGACTTCAAACTCAATATCCGGCTGATTCATCAGCAAGAGAAGGCCTTATGGAAAGCCCGGAACACGGCCGTCAAGGCCGCCGCGGGAGAATATATCGCATTTTCGGAAGACGATGTCCGGGTGAAGCCCGATTGGTTGGCCAATCATCTCCGATGCCTTGATTTTTTCGGCGCCGATATTTCATGCGGACCTTTCTTTTCATTAAAGGGAGAATTACCGCCGGAGAAGCGGTTTTTTCGTTGGGCGGAGCAATTCGCCACAGGAAATGCATGCGTCAAGAAAAAGGTCTTCGAAACCGTCGGTCTTTTCGATCGTCAGTTTGAGGGGCAGCGGATGGGGGATGGCGAATTTGGACTTCGGGCTCATCTGGCGGGCTTTAAGAACATCTCCAATCCATACGCCGCCTGTGAGGACGTCAAGGCTCCGGAAGGGGGGCTTCGGCAAATGGGTGCATGGGATGCTTTTCGGCCGAGAAAGTGGACGGATCCCCGCCCCATTCCCAGCACGCTCTATTACATGCGGCGGTATTTCGGACGCAAAGCCGCTCTTTATTTCATCTTACAGGGCGTGCCGCCGTCTCTTCTTCCTTACCGTTTTAAGCGGAACCGGAAGATACTGGCGTTGGGGATTCCGCTGGTGCTTCTTCTGTTGCCCTTTGTTCTCATTCAGGTTATCCGTTCGTGGCGCAAGGCCGGCCGTATGATCAAAGCGGGACCGCGGATTGATCAACTATAATATTTTCCTTATCATTGCTGCTGCCTAAATCACAATTCACTATGAAAAAGCTACGATGGATGATTCCCGCCTTCTTACTGGGCATGTCGGCTGTTTTATTCTCCAACTCCGCGGGGGCCCCTGCGGGCAAAGCCGGCGACAAAGGATCGACCTGCATTGCATGTCACAACAGCCATTCGCTGGGAGACAACAACACCGCCGTCGGGATTGCCGTCAAGGACGACAACGGGAATGTAGTCACTTCTTTAACCGACGGCATGCAATACACCATCGAGGTGTCGGTCTCATCAGGAAGCAGCTTCGCCACCGGCGGGTTTGAGCTTACCGCTGTGGCTACGGGCGCCGGCTCGTCCGATCCATCGGTGGGGACTTTCTCGGGCGGAAGTATGGTGCAGAAAATCAGTCAGGGCAACCGGGACTATGTCACCCACATTGCCACCAAACCCAGCGTGCAGGGCAACGCCATCAGCTGGCAATTTCAATGGACGGCGCCGGCCACCCTTCCGTCTAGTGTGACCTTTTATGCTGCAGGCATTGCCGCCAACGGCAACGGGACGAGCAGTGGCGATTACGTGGGGGCGGGCACCGTGGTTCTGCCGCGAAGCTCTGCCACGGGCATTGCTTCCACAGCCGCGTCAAACGGCCTGAACCCTGTATGGCGCCATGGGCGGATTTCGGTCACGTTCCCCGAAGGGAACATCGTGTCGGCAGCGGTCTATAATGCCGCCGGTCAGACCCTGAAGCGCTTTTCCAACCTCAGCGGGCACGTCGAGCTGCCTTTCCCGTCCTCGGGGAAGGGGTTGCACTGGCTGGTGGCACAAACTCGAAACGGCCAGTGGTTGCGGGGCGCGTTTTTTACGAAATAAGCGAACGGGGCCGCTTTCTTCTCAGAAGCCTCGCGCATCTTCTCCTGCCCGTATCCTGTCTGGGATGCGGGCAGGTTTTGTATTGGCACGAACAGCACATATGCCTCTCCTGTCGTCACCAACTGCTGCCCACCTTATGGGGAAAAGGGGATGAGGCACCGCTATCGAAGCGTCTCCGTAGCCTCTTGCCCATCAGAACGGTGTATGCGCCCTATTTCTTCGTGGGTCCGATGCGCCATATCATCCATCAAATCAAATACGGCGGACATCCCATGGCGGCCGAACATCTGGGGGCGGAGATTGCGAAAGGACTTAAAACCCTCTGGCGGCCCGATGAATATCCCGATGCCGTCGTGCCTGTGCCGCTGCATCCGAAAAAGCATCGCATCCGGGGCTACAATCAAAGTTTCCTGCTGGCCAAAGGCGTGGGCCGCTCGTTGGGACGCCCGGCCAAAAACTGGCTGGTCCGCACCATTCACACGCCCAGCCAGACCACCATGAGCGCCGCCGGGCGGTGGGACAACGTGCAGAATGCCTTTCAAAGCCGCCGCTTGCCCCGCCGCATCCGGCACATCTTACTGGTCGATGACGTGATCACCACCGGGGCCACCACCGTGGCATGCGGGCGGGCGCTCCTTCGAAGGCATCCGAACCTGCGGCTTTCCATTGCCGCCCTCGCCGTGCCATGGCAGTAGAAATTAGCTTTCTTTGCCCTTGCTTTTCTTTCCTTTCTGACGGCATCAGATGAATCCACGTGTTGCTTTCGTTGTCCATAAGTCCATGCGCACCTTTCCTCAGCTGTATATTATCCTCGGGCTTTTTATTACCATTTTGCTGAGCCATTGCCGACCCGCACCGCCCACGGGCACAGGGCCGCTGGCGCTGCCCGACTCGGTCGATTTCGATACGGTGGTGGCTTACACGCCGCAGCCTTACGAATATTTTGTGGTCTTTAATGAAGGAAAAGAAGCCGCCGCCTTGCAGATTCGGCTGGCCGGCGGGCGGCAATCGGCCTTCCGCATCAGTCTGGACGGCCGCACCGGCTATCGATGGGACAACTATATCGTGGACGGCCGAGACAGCTTCTGGGTGTTTGTGGAAGTCAAAGAGACCTATGTGCCACGCGCATCCGAAGACGAGGTGCTCGACTCGCTGATTTTTGAGACGGGGGGCCATCAATGGCGGGTCATCCTTCGGGCCGTCTTTTTAGATGCCCATCACCTGAAAGACACCCTGCTGGATTGCAATACGGTGTGGGCGTCGGGGCGGTCTTACCTGCTGGACGGCAACGTGGTGGTGGCCCCCGGCTGCACGCTCACCATCGAGCAGGGCTGCACCATCCGCGCCCAAAAAGG
>JALVCQ010000079.1 GCA_027009805.1 Bacteroidota bacterium | reverse complement strand
ATTCTTCAATCAGTGTTCGTTAATCGGTGTTCTGCAATCATCCTTGCTCCTCCCCTTTTCAAGGGGAGGTCAGGAGGGGTTATTTTTTTGTTCTTCAATCCATACCGCCTTTCTAACCCCACCCCTGGCCCCTCCCCGCAAGCGGGGAGGGGAGCTATGGAAAAATATAAAGGCGCATCCGTAGGTAGGGGCATGGCATGCCGTGCCCATACATCTCCCGCTGGCTGAGCGGAGTCGAAGTCACGCGGGTGGCGTAGGGTGTGGAGTGGGATGGTGGGCGGGCCGAGGCGAATAGCCCTTCGACAAGCTCAGGAACAGCCGAGCCCGCAGGGGCCCGACCCCGAGCCGAAGGCGAGGGGGCACGCCCAAAAAATTAAAACAGAAACGGGGGGCGAGAATGATAAGTTTGCAGCGTTTGTGAAAAAACGAAAGCGGACGATATGTTTGAAACCCTGACGGAACGGCTGGAGTCGGCCTTTGACAAGTTGCGGGGCAAGCGGCGGATTACGGAGACGAATATTTCGCAGTCGGTGAAGGAAATTCGGCGGGCGTTGCTGGCGGCTGACGTGCATTATCGGGTGGCGAAGGAGTTTACGGAGGAGGTGAAGCGGGAGGCGCTGGGACAGGAGGTGTTGAAGTCGGTCACGCCCGGTCAGATGCTGGTCAAGATCGTGTATGATCGGCTGGTGGCGCTGATGGGGGGAGAGGCTGCACCGCTGGAATTGAAGTCGAAGCCGGCGGTGATTTTGATGGCGGGCTTGCAGGGGTCGGGGAAGACGACCTTTTCGGCGAAGCTGGCGAAGAAGCTCAAAAGCGAGGGGAAGAAGGTGTTGTTGGCGGCGGCGGACGTGTATCGGCCGGCGGCCATCGAGCAGCTGAAAATTCTGGGCGAGCAGATCGGCGTGGATGTGTTTGCCCGTGAGGATTTGAAAGACCCGCGGGAGATTGCTCGGGAGGCGATGGCTTATGCCAAAGCCCACGGGCACAGCGTGGTGATTGTGGATACGGCGGGGCGGCTGTCGATTGATGAGGAGATGATGCGGGAGATTAGCGACCTTCGGGAGCTGTTGCGGCCCGATGAGATTTTGTTTGTGGTGGATGCGATGACGGGGCAGGATGCGGTCAATACGGCGAAGGCGTTTAATGACGTGCTGGATTATACGGGGGTGGTGCTGACCAAGTTAGACGGCGATGCGCGGGGCGGTGCGGCGCTGACTATTCGGAAGGTGGTGCGCAAGCCCATCAAGTTTGTGGGGGTGGGCGAGAAGCTCGACGACCTGATGCCGTTCCATCCCGACCGGATGGCGAGCCGCATTCTGGGGATGGGCGACGTGGTCACGCTGGTGGAAAAGGCGCAGCAGACGATTTCGGAGGAGGAAGCCCGGCGAATGCAGAAGCGCCTGGCCGAGAATAAATTCGACTTTGAAGACTTGCTTTCCCAGTTGCGCCAGCTGAAAAAGATGGGCGGACTGAAAGATGTGCTTTCGATGGTGCCCGGGATGGGTAAGATGCTCAAAAACGTGGACCTGAGCGATGAATCGTTTAAGCACGTGGAGGCCATCATCCAGTCGATGACGCCGGTGGAACGGCGCAAGCCCGAGATCATCGACAAGAAGCGGAAGATGCGCATTGCGATGGGGAGCGGCACGTCGGTGCAGCAGGTCAACCAGTTGCTTCGTCAGCTTCAGGAGATGCGTAAGATGATGCGCAAGCTGAACAAACAGCAGGGAGGGAAGCGGCCGAAACGGCGCAAGCTGTTCGGGCGGTTTTAGGCTTGCTGGAGCTGTCGGCGGTGGATGTGGGCGTAGTAGGGCGAAGATTGGAGGAGCTGGTGGTGGGTGCCGCGGGCGGCGATGTGTCCTTGTGACATGATCAGGATTTCATCGGCGTCCTGGAGTTGGGATACGCGGTGGGCGATGACGATGAGGGCGGCGGAGTGCAGTTTTTTTCGGAGGTTTTGGAGGATGTAGGCTTCGGTGTGGGCATCGACGGCCGAGAGGGCGTCGTCGAGGATGTAAACGGGGGTGTTGCGCAGCAATCCTCGGGCGATGCTGAGGCGCTGTTTTTGTCCGCCGGAGAGGTTGACGCCGCGCTCGCCGATGAGGGTGTGGAAGCCGTCGGGCATCTGTTGAATATCTTCATAGACGGCGGCGAGGCGCGTGGCTTCTTCCAGACGGGGGAGGACTTTTTCTCGTTGGGCGGGGTCGTGCCAATCGACGTCTTCGGGCAGGCCCCGGATGAGGTTTTCGCCGATGGTTTCCGAGAAGAGAAAGCTTTCCTGCGGGATGATGGTGATCCACTTGCGGAGGTGGGGCGGGAGGATGCGTTCGTAGGGCGTTCCGTCGAGGGTTCGGCGTCCCTTTTGAAGGTCATAGATGCGGACGAGCAGGTGGGCCAGGGTGCTCTTGCCGCTGCCGGTGCGGCCCGTGATGCCCACCTTCCGACCGGGGGCGACAGACAATGAAATGTCCTGCAATTCCCATTGGGAAAGGCCCGGATAGCGGAAGGCCATCTTCTCGGCGGTGATTTCGCCGCGGACGTCGTCGAGGGGCACGGGCCCGCGGCGGCGGGTGGTGTCCACGAGGGGATTGTTTTCGTTCAGCAGGCGGTTGATGCGGGCCTGCGAAGCCGCCGCCCGTTGCATCAGCGTGATGATCCATCCGATGGAAGCCACCGGCCACATCAGCATATTCATATAGACAAACAGCTCGGCGAGGTGGCCGGGCGTGATCTCGCCGGCCATTACCTTCCGGCCGCCGACGTAGAGCGTGAAAAGGGTGCTGAGGCCGATAAACAGCAGCATCGCCGGGAAAAACAGCGCGTCGGCCCGCACATAGTGGAGGTAGCGGGCTTTGTAGGTGCGGTTCATATCCTCAAATCGGCCGTTGATGATGGGTTCGGCGGCAAAGGCTTTGATGATGCGGATGCCCGAGAAGGTCTCTTGAACGAACGAGGTGAGGGCCGAGAGCTGTTGTTGTATCCGCTCGCTTCGGACGTAGATGACGCGGCTGATGCGATAGATGACAAAGGCCATGACGGGCAACGGCGCCACGATGTAAAAGGCCAGCTCGGCGTTGATGGAAAAGATGATGGTGACGATGACGGAAATCATGATGATGAGGTTCATCCCGTAGAGGAGGCCGGGGCCGAGGGCCATGCGGATGCGGGCGAGGTCTTCGGTGAGGCGGGCCATCAGGTCGCCGGTGCGGTAGCGGTGGAAGGCTTCCATCGGCAGGCCGATGATATGGCGGAAGGTGTCGGCCCGCAGCTCGGCTTCGATGGCCCGCGAGGTGTTGATGACGGTCTGGCGCATGGCGAACATCACGGCGCCGCGGACCAGTGTGACGCCGATGATCAGGCCGATCACAAACACCACCAGGGCCATGCCCGAAGGAAAGGATGGAAAATCGAGGGCCGTCAGCTTGAAAAGCTCGAATCGGGAGGCCGCCGGCGTCGAGAAGTGATCGATGGCGTGGCGGACCAGCTGCGCCGGAATGGTGGCCAGCAGGCTGTTAAGCCCGACGAATAAAAAACCGGCCCACAGCTTTGTTCGGTGGCGGCGCAGGTAGGGCAGGAGGGCGAG
>JALVCQ010000078.1 GCA_027009805.1 Bacteroidota bacterium | reverse complement strand
CTCCAGCCGGTCATCGCTATGATCACCCTTTCCGAACACGGGATTTACGCTACCAACTACGAGGAAGAATATCACGTGCCGGCATTTTTGCAAGAAGTGGCCGACGTCTCCGGTGCGGGCGACACCACCATCGCCGTCACGACCCTTGCGCTGCTGGCCGGCTATCCGCTGAAAGAGACCATCGTGTTGGCCAACGCCGCCGCCGCCGCCGTGTGTGCCCACCCGGGCGTGGTGCCGCTGGATGAACAACTGATGGAAGAAGCCATTCAAATCATCGAAAAATCCTCAACAGATGGAATATAAACACATTCTTTTCGAAGTCAAGGACGGCATTGCCACGCTGACGCTAAACCGTCCCGAGGTCTATAATGCTTTTAATGAAGCCATGAGCTTTGAGGTCATCGACGCCCTCAAAAAGTGCCGAAAAGATGACGCCATTCGGGTGGTGGTCATCACCGGCGCAGGCAAAGCCTTTTGTTCTGGGCAGGATCTGAAAGACATTCAGGACAAGTCGGACCGCTCGCTGGGCGACTCGGTCAAGCGGCGTTACAACCCGATGATCCAGTTGATATGCGAAACGCCCAAGCCCTTCATCGCCCGCCTCAACGGCGTGGCCGCCGGCGCCGGGGCCTCGCTGGCGCTGGCATGCGACTATGTGATCGCCTCCGAAAAAGCCTCGCTCATTGAAGTGTTTATCAACGTAGGGCTGGTGCTGGATTCCGGCTCTTCCTACTTTCTGCCGCGCCTGGTGGGCCTCAAGCGGGCATTTGAATTTGCCACGCAGGCCACGCGCATCTCCGCCGAACGGGCCCTTGAGCTGGGCATGGTCAACAAGGTGGTGCCCGCCGACCAGCTCGACGACGCCACCGCCGAAACGGCCCGCTATTACGCCCAGGCGCCCACCAAAGCCGTCGGGATGATCAAAAAGCTCCTTCACCTGTCGTTCCAGAATGACCTGCGGAAGATGCTGGAAATGGAATACTACTATCAGGAAATCGCTGGCCGTAGCGAAGACTATCGGGAAGGCGTCCAGGCTTTCGTAGAAAAGCGCAAACCCCGCTTTCAGGGCAAATAAGCGGCTGTCTTTGAACACCCTGCGCCGGCGGCTACGCGTCCAGACCACCCGGTTTTACCGACAGCCGGATCTGACCGTGGTCATGGAAGAAGTCCACGACCCGCATAACGTCTCGGCGGTGCTGCGCACGGCCGACGCGGTAGGCGTCTCAGACGTCCACGTGGTGGTGGCCCCCGAGCGACGGGCCGAATACCGCCTCGGTAAGAAAAGCTCCGCCAGCGCCCTCAAATGGCTCAACATCCACTTTCACGACAGCATCGCTGCGTGCTATGCCCACTTGCGGCGGGAAGGCTTCCGCATCCTCACCACCCACCTCGGCCGCCGGGCCCGCTCCATTTACGACGTCGATTTCACCGAACGAACGGCCATCGTGCTGGGCAATGAGCATGCCGGCGTCAGCGAAGAAGCCGTGGCCATGGCCGACGGCAACATCATCATCCCGCAGGTGGGCATGATCCAGAGCCTCAACATCTCGGTGGCGGCGGCGGTCATCCTCTACGAGGCCTTCCGACAGCGGATGCTCAGCGGGCGGTATATGGAATGGCTCTCCGACGACAAAAGCCGCAAATAGACCGAATTTTCACGAAAGAAACAATGCACTCGTTTTCCCCGTTGGGATATGGAAGCGGCTGCAAAGACGCTCGTTAACTTTGCGCCCGATAATCGTTCGAATGAAGTTACGGATTTTGCTGGTGGGAAGTGTGCTGGTGGGGTTGCACTCTTCCTGTTCGCTGTGGGAACGCCTTCAAGACAGCCGGGCGGGAAAATGGATGGAGAACCTCACGGCCCATTACAACATCTATTTCAACGGGCGGGAAAAATGGCTGCAAGCCCGCCGCCAACTGGAAGAAAGCTATCCCTATAACTATCGGGAGGTCCTCCCCGTGATGATTATCCCCGACTCCAGCACGGCCGCCCCTTACAAACAGCAGATGGCCGCCGTGATCAAAAAGATGCAGAAGCTGATCAAAAACAAAAGCCGCAGCAACTGGGTGGATGACGCTTACGTGCTGATGGGCGTGGCCTACCTCTACCGGGCCGATCCTTACACGGCGCTGCAGATGTTTCAGTACGTCAAAAACCAGTATAAACACACGCCCGCCGCCGTCGAAGCGCACCTGTGGACGGTGGCCGCCTACCTCCAGATGGGGCAGGTCGAAAAGGCCGATGCCTACCTGAACCTGCTTAAAGAGAAAAAAGTGCCGGCGCACCTGCGACCGCTCTACTGGAAGCTCAAAGCCCAGATTGCCATCGAACAAGGGCGATATCAGGCGGCCATCCCGTGGGTTAAGAAAGCCCTGCAAGCCCGGCCCAAACGGCCCGAACGGCTGCGGCTGCTGTTCGTGATGGGCCAACTGCTCCAGCGCACGGGCCAATGTCCCCAGGCCACCGCCCAATTTCGCAACCTCATCCGCCGCTATCCGCCGTATGCGCTCATCTTCCACAGCCGGCTCGCCATCCTGCGCTGTCAGGCCGAGCAGGCGGGCCGCATCCCGCGGGTCGAAGCCGCCCTGCTGAAAATGATCGACGACGAGCGCAACAAAGATTTTCTCGACCGCATCTACCTTGAACTGGGCCTGTTGGCGCTGCGGCAGCAACAACCCGACAAAATGCGGCGCTATTTCTCGCTGGCCGCCCAACACGGCCGCCAAAGCGACATCCGCTCCCTGGCCTACTATCACATCGCCCGAGACTACTACGACCGCAACGAATTTGAAGCCGCCGCCCGCTACTACGACAGCGCCTATCGGGTGATGACGCCGACGTTTGCCCATTATGAAGAGGTGAAAAAACGGCGGCCCGTCCTTTCCGAGCTGGCGCAATATCTCAACGTCATCGTCACGCAGGACAGCCTGCTGCGGCTGGCCGCCCTTCCGAAAGAGCAGCTTCTGGCCCTCATACGCACCCGCATCCAGCAACAGCGGGAAGAACGCCGCCGCCTCGAAAAACAAAACCGCCGACAGAAAGAAAACGGCGGCCTCTTCGACCCCACCATGCGGCGCAACCGCTACCTCGACCGCCTCCGCCAGCAGCAGCAACAACAAACGCAGGGACAGTGGTATTTCTACAATCCCCTCATCCGGGGCGTGGGCTACAATGAGTTTCTGCGCCAATGGGTGGGCGTGAAGGATAGGGACTTCTGGGCCGTTCAATCGCTGGCGGAAGCCCATGAGCCGGCGGCCGCTTCGGAAGCACCCTCGGACACCACGAAGGCCGCAGCGGAAGACTCCGCCGCCCTCCGGGCCCGCCTACCCGAAGCATATCGAAACGTCACCCGAGACGAAGAAGCCCTCTTACTCCAGCTGCCGCTCGACTCGGCATCGCAGGCCGACGCCCGCCAGAAAATCGCCGAGGCCTATCTCAAATCGGCCCTCATCTATCTGGAAAGTCTCGAAAGCCCCACCCGAGCCGTCCAGCAACTCGACACCCTCCTCCACCGCTTCCCCCAATCGGAATACGTCCCTCCGGCGCTATTTTATCTGGTCAAAGCATACGAAAAACTGGGCAACACCCAAAAGGCCGAATTTTATCGGGCCGAGCTCAGACGGCGCTTCCCTAACAGCGGCTACCTCCGCCTCCTTGACCGCAATTTCATCGCCCGCAGCCAGCAGGCCCGCCAAAAAGCCGACCAACAATATCGGCAGGTGTTTTCCGCCTATGCCGACGGGCGCTGTCAGGACGTCATCGCCCTCGCCGCCACCATCGACACGCAGTATCTGGTGCCTAACAGCCGCACCTCACTGGCCCTGATGACGCTCGTCTGCCAATCGCGCCGCCTGCCCACCGACAGCATGCTGGCCCGCCTCGCCGCTTTCGTGCAAGCCCATCCCGACCAGGAAGCCACCCTCATGGCCCAGCGGCTCATTCAGGCATATCAACACAAAAAAGTCGAGGAAATCCAGGCCCAACAAGACAGCGCCAAACAGGCGGCACTGAAAAAATATCCCTACAAAATCGACTTTCAAGGGCCCTTCTTCTACATCCTCGCCCTGCCCGCCGACGCCATGCCCACCAGCGATGCCGTCCAGCATCTCTCCAACCTCAACCTCATCATGTTCAGCGGAAAAAAGACGTTCCGCATCAGCCCCATCGCCTTCTCCCACGACACCACCCTCCTGATCGTCAAACCTTTCTTCACCCATACGGAAGCCGACCAGTATTTCAAAAAGATATCGACGCAGCAACGCTTTTTTGCCCGATTGAAACTTAATCGCCCGCTTCATTTTTATATATCGCAGCCTAATTTTAAGCGCCTGCTGGTGGAAAACAATCTTGCAGAATATGCCGCCTTTTTCCGTCGGACCTATCTGGAAGAACAAAGCCGCTCCGATCGAACCACGCCCTAAACGCCCGCACGCCCGATGACCAGCAGAAAGAAGCGCATCTCCAAACGAGCAGTCAAACCTTCCCGCTCCTACGTCGGGATCAAAATCCTGTGGCTGTTCTTTTTCGCCGTCATTGCCGCCGCTGCGGGCTTCTTTTACCTGCTTAGTAAGGGGGTTTTCGGCGAGCTGCCCGATACCGACGTGCTCGAAAACCCGTCGCTGTCGCTCGCTTCGGAGGTCTATACCGCCGACGGCGTGTTACTCGGGAAATATTACCAACAAAACCGCTCCACCAGCCACTACGAAGAGTTAGGCAAGCATGTGGTCAACGCCTTGCTGGCCACCGAGGACGTCCGCTTCTTCGACCACCCGGGCATCGACCCCATCGGTGTGGCCGCTGTGCCTTACTATTTACTGAAAGGGCGGAAGCGCGGCGCCAGCACCATCACCCAGCAACTGGCCAAAAACCTCTTTCCCCGCCAGAAGAACCCCTCTGTTCTCCAGCTCATTATGCGGAAGTTCAAGGAATGGGTCATCGCCGTGCGGCTGGAATATCTCTACACCAAAGAGGAAATCCTCACGATGTATCTCAACACGGTGGACTTCGGCAGCAACGCCTACGGCATCAAGTCGGCCGCCCGCACTTTCTTTGGGAAAGAGCCCACCGAACTGGCGCCCGAAGAGGCCGCCCTCCTCATCGGCATCCTTAAAGCGCCTTACCTCTACTCGCCCATCTATCATCCCGAAAACGCCTTCAAACGCCGCAACGTCGTCCTCACCCAGATGCACAAATACGGCTTCCTCACTGACGCCGAATACGACTCGCTGACCGCCCTACCCATCCATCTCACATACAGCGTCCAGAGCCACATCCACGGCATCGCCCAGTATTATCGGGAATACCTGCGCGTCCGCCTCGGCAAGTGGGCCCGAGACAACGGCTACAACCTCTACGCCGACGGTCTGAAAATCTACACCACCATCGACAGTCGCCTCCAGCAATATGCCGAAGCGGCCGTCTGGGAACACATGAAGGACCTCCAAGCCAAATTCGACGCCGAACTGCGCCGATACCGCCGAAATCCCTGGGGACGCGACAAAGAGACCGTCATCCGCGGCATGCGACGAAGCGAACGCTACAAAAAGCTCAAACAGCAAGGCCTTTCGGAAAAGGAAATCATGGAAATCTTCCGAAAGCCCGTTAAGATGACCGTCTTCACCTATAACGGCCCCAAAGACACGGTGATGTCGCCGCTGGATTCGGTCAAATACTACAAGCGTTTCCTGCACGCCGGCTTCATCGTGATGGAACCCGGCACAGGCCGCATCAAAGCATGGGTGGGTGGCATCAACTACCGCTTTTTCCAATACGACCACGTGCGCCCCTCCTCCCGGCGGCAGGTGGGCTCCACTTTCAAACCGTTTGTGTATGCCCAGGCCATCATCAACGGCTATTCCCCCTGCACGAAGGTGCCCAACATGCCGGTGGTCTTTCCCGAATATGACAACTGGTCGCCCAAAAACGCCGACACCAACGCCCAGGGCCGGAAAGTGACGCTCTACTATGCCCTGGGCCATTCCATCAACTGGGTCACCGCCCGCCTCATCAAAGAGATTGGCCCGCAGCCCGTCATCCGACTGGCCCGCAAGATGGGCATCACCGCCCCCATCGAGCCGGTGCCGTCCATTGCGCTGGGCACCACCGACATCTCGCCCTACGAAATGACGGGCGCTTTCAACACCTTCCCCAGCGGCGGCAAGTGGATCGCCCCCTACTCCATCCAGCGTATCGAAGACAAATACGGCAACGTCATCTACGAAGCCACGCCCCGTCAGCGCGTCGTCTTCGACAGCGCCGACAACTACGTCATGATTCGCATGCTCCGCTACGTGGTCCAGCACGGCACCTCCGTGCGCCTCTGGCTGCCCCGCTATCCTTACAAATTCCCACGCAACGCCCCCATCGCCGCCAAGACCGGCACCACCAACGACCACGCCGACGGCTGGTTCATCGGCTTCACGCCCCAGCTCACCGCCGGCGCCTGGGTCGGCGGCGACGAACGCACCATCCACTTCGTCTCGATGCGCTACGGACAGGGCGCCAGCATGGCCCTGCCCATCTGGGCCCTTTTCTTCAAAAAGGTATTCAGCGACTCCACCCTCGGCTATTCCCTCGACACGCCCTTCTATGAAATGCCCCGCGAACGCCTCAAAGTGGAAGTGGACTGCGCCCGCTTCTCCGAGACCGACACCCTCGACATCAACCTCCACGAAGACCTCGGCGGCATATAAACCTTCTTTTGGGCGTGCCCCCTTCTCCTTGATTGCAGAACACCGATTAACGAACGTTGATTGAAGAACAAAAAGATAAGTTAGAATAAAATCTTAAATTAAAAATCGATGTTCAGCGTTCGATATTCGGTAGGGGCCGGCATGCCGTGCCCCTACGTTCATTCCCTATCAGTTTTTCCCATCCCTGCAGGCAGATGCCCCCCTACCCTATTTATCAACGGCAAGGCATGATTCCGTGTGGGCGAAACATGTTTTGCCTCTACGATGATCTGCCACATAAGACACAAAGAAAATGAGTGCTGAAAACCGCCCTACGTTGAGACCAATCTTTTGATATTTGCGACATAAAAAAAAACCAAGACAATGGAGGCCATGGAAGAAAAAAAGTCTCTTTTTAGGAAAGGGGCACTCATGAGCCTGCTCATCGGAGTTGTCACGGGCCCGCTTTTTGCGCAGGAAGTCGGCATCGGCACCACCATTCCCGCCGCTCGACTGGACATTCAGGCGCCGGCGACCTACACGGCTGACTTGCTCAGGGTCTTGCATGGCAGCAACACTTATCTGGTCGTTGATAACAACGGCAACGTCGGTATTGGGACAGCCGCGCCGGCCTACCGCTTGCACGTAGCCAATGACGGGATGATTTATGCTGAAGGGGCCTACGGCACAGGAGATACCATCCCCCCGGGCAGTAAAACTGCATTCATTTGGAACCCCTACAAAGCAGCCATTCGGGCAGGAGGTGTGACAGGTAATCAATGGGACAATGCCAATATTGGGATTTATTCTATTGCTTTGGGTTACAACAGTACAGCCAGTGGTGCCTATAGTACGGTAAGTGGAGGATGGTGGAATAGCAGCAATTACTGGTATAGCACTGTCAGCGGAGGATATTACAACACTGCCAGCGGGTGGAGCAGCACAGTGAGTGGAGGTTTTATCAACACTGCCAGTAACTGGTATAGCATCGTGAGCGGAGGTTTTCAAAACACTGCCAGCGGGTGGGCCAGTACGGTAAATGGGGGAGTACGAGACACTGCCAGCGGCAATTACAGTACCGTCGGCGGTGGTTTAGCAAATTCCGCCGCAGGCTCTATCAGCACCGTGGGGGGCGGATATTACAACACTGCCAGTGGAAATCTCAGCACGGTCGGCGGCGGATATAAAGACACCGCCAGCGGTTACGCCAGTATAGTAGGAGGCGGACGAAAGAATGTAGCCAGTGGAGATTACAGCACAGTAGGCGGAGGATATTCCAACATAGCCGGTGGCGATTCCAGCACCGTAAGTGGGGGATACCATAATATGGCCAGTGCTTCTAAGAGCACAATAGGAGGAGGATACGACAACGTTGCAACAGGTCTTGGGAGTACCATCGGCGGAGGATACGGAGACTCGGCCGGTGGAAGATACAGTGTAATAGGCGGAGGATACAATAACTCAACGATAGGACATTACAGCGTCGTTAATGGAGGGTTTAATAATTCAGCAAGAGGAATATATAGCGTTGCTGGCGGAGGATATCAAAACATTACCACAGGTCATTACGGCGTATTAAATGGAGGATATCAGAATCACGTCAGCGGGTATTTCAGTGTAGTCGGTGGAGGATACCAGAACGGGGTTGGGGGCTATGCCGCCACAGTCGTAGGAGGACTTCGGGACACGGCATCGGGATGGTATAGCACCGTATGCGGCGGGCAGGATAACACTGTGGAAAGCGCTTATTCCTGGGCCGGTGGTCGGGGAATGAAACTGGCGGCCGGTGCCGCCTACACATTCGTCTGGGGGCATAATCACGTTCCCAATCCTCCAACCATTACCGCCGACTCCGCCTTTCTGATCGGGCCCAATGGGATGACTTATATGGTAGGGATTAACCTGGACAACCCTACCTATGCGCTCCATCTTCCCAATAACACCAACCAACGGATTGGCAAAGCTGCCGCCAATCAATGGATATCGACCTCCGATGCCCGGGTAAAAACAGCGGTGAGCCGCATTTCCGGCCAGGACGCAATTCGTAAAGTGGCGCAGCTTCGGCCGGTTCATTATTTCCATCATTCGAGCCGATGGTCCCCCGATGGAAAACTGGAACTGCTAAAAGAAGGCGAATATCGATATGGTTTTCTGGCGCAGGAGTTGGTCCAAATCGTGCCGGAAGCGGTGTCGGTTCCCGCCGACACCACGAAAGCCCTATATGGTATTAGTTATGACGAACTGATTCCCATTCTGACCGCCGCCATTCAGGCCCAACAAAAGACCATTGAACGCCTGGAAATAGAAAACGACCAACAGCGCAGCCGGATCGAAGACCTGAACCGGCGCCTGTCTGCCATCGAGACCCAATGTAACGGTCAACCCCTGCAATAAACAGCACAGCCGCTCCAACTCTCCAACAGTCTCCATGGACAGCGGGCGCCCGGAAAATGGGGTGCCCGCTTTTTATTTGTGAACATCAAGATGCACCAAAGAGAAGCCGCTATGCTGCGTCCCGTCCATTGTTTTCCCCCCTTCTTGGCAGACCACATGGTAAATGCGACTTGCAGGCCGATGCATTCGTAATTCAACACCAGCCCGATTGTAGTCGCCTCCCGACGATAGAACCGGCACATCTTATTCTCCCATAAGATTATACGCCGGAAAAGTTTTCTTACCGTCCCAAACAGGGCAATGTTTTCCGGAGCGTGAAAACCTCCGGGATAAAAAGCGGTATTATCCCATAAAAGCCATATCCCTTATCATTAGCCACAGCGTCCAAGCACTCACAGATTCAACCTATCATCGTTTTTTATTCTGCATGGATGATTTCCTACTTTTGTCATCATTCAACCAATAAATCATACACCATGAAAATGACGCAACAAATTATGGGGAGGTGGGCACTTACGGGTCTGGTGGTCAAAGCCATGACATCCTTACTCCTCGCACAAGAAGTGGGCATTGGGACCACCTCACCCGCCGCCCGACTGGACATTCAAGTATCAGCCGCCTATGCCGGTGACCTCCTCAGAGTTTTTCGCGGGACGAACACCTACTTGATCGTCAAAAACAGCGGTCGCGTCGGCATCGGCACCTCCGGTCCGGTATCCCGCCTGCATGTAGCCAACGACGGGATGATTTATGCTGAGGGAACCTATGGAACAGGAGACACCATTCCCTCCGGCAACAAGACCGCCTTCATCTGGAATCCCCGAAAGGCGGCCATCCGGGCGGGAAGAGCAACGGGAAACCGGTGGGACAATGCCAATGTGGGAGCCTTTTCCACTGCTTGGGGGTTCAATAATATTGCCAGCGGCTTCGCCAGCATGGTCGGCGGCGGATATTACAACACTGCCAGTGGCAGTTATAGTTCGGCCTGCGGATACGTGAACATTGCCAGTGGCTACGGTAGTACTATCAGTGGTGGATATTACAACAAGGCGAGCAACAATAACAGCACTGTTGGAGGAGGCGCTTATAACGCCGCCAGTGGTTATCGCAGCGTGGTGAGCGGCGTCAGCGGAGACTCTGCAATCGGCAGCTTAAGCACTGTGAGTGGGGGCGGTAATAACTCAGCCCGTAACGGATACACTACGGTGGGAGGCGGTGCAGGAAATACCGCAAGCGGCTATGCCGGCACCGTCAGCGGTGGATACAACAACACCGCCGGCGGCTATGCCAGCACCGTCGGCGGCGGATATACCAATACAGCCGGAAACTCTTACAGCACGGTGAGCGGAGGATACCAAAACATCGCTACCAACTGGGGCGGTACGGTGAGCGGGGGTGCCCGAGACACAGCCACCGGCTATTACAGTACAGTGAGCGGGGGCTACCAAAACACCGCCAGCGGTAATTACAGCATCGTCAGCGGCGGACAAAGTAACACGGCCGGTAGCAATTACAGCGTCGTCAACGGCGGGCGAAATAACACCGCCAGCGGCTATTACAGCACGGTGAACGGTGGATACCAAAACAGCGTTAGCAGCTGGGGCAGTACGGTAAACGGAGGCTATCGAGACACCGCCAGCGGCTATGCCAGCACCGTCAGCGGTGGATACAACAACACCGCCGGCGGCGACTATTCCTGGGCCGGCGGACGGGGCATGAAATTAGGCGTCAATGCCCATAGAACCTTTGTGTGGGGGTATAATAGTTCATCATCGCCGCCGGTAATTCCTACCAGCGACGCTTTTTTGATCGGCCCCTCAGGAAACGCCATCAAAGTAGGGATCGGGACGGCCTCACCGGCGGCTTCCCTGGATGTGAACGGAATCGTTCACACCGGCACCCGCATCTTTATGCAACGAGACGGCGCAAAGATGAGTTGGATCGGCGCACAAGGCAGTGGAACCGACGCCCAGAGAACGGCAATAGGTTTTCTTTCATCCGCAACCAGCGGATTGATCGAGCGTATCGAGCTGCACACGAACGGTTCTCAAAGGGTGACCATCACAAGTTCCGGCAACGTGGGCGTGGGGACGACAACACCCACCACGATGCTGGACGTGAACGGCGCCATGCGTTTACGCGCACTTACCAGTGCGCCCGCATCACCCAACGCCGGAGACATTTATTTTGACGGGACCCACTTCTATGGCTACGACGGCTCCAACTGGAAGCAATTAGACAACTAAACAGACAACAAGACGCATTCATACGTCGAGTGAAAGCGGGCACCCCTTCCCCGGGGTGCCCGCTTTTTTATGGATGGCCATATTGGCTTTGCATGGCAGGCAAAAACAACGGAAAAGGCACGTAGGGGCACGGCATGTCGTGCCCCTACCACATGCCGTGCCCTTGCACACGCAACAGCCATATAATCCCACGCAGACAAAACCGCACCCTTATCTTTCGCCCGCTGTTTCGTTGTGCGAAGGCGTTAGCTATGGCCACCCACCTCAAACAACGCATCGCCGCCCTTCCCGAAGGGCCGGGCGTCTATAAATTCCTCGACAAAGAGGGGCGCATCCTCTACGTGGGCAAGGCCAAAAACCTTCGGAAGCGGGTCTCCTCCTATTTCTCGAAGACCATCGACCATCCCCGCACCCGCCGCCTCGTCAGCCGCATCGCCGACATCGACTATGTGGTGGTCGATTCCGAGACTGAGGCCCTCTTGCTGGAAAACAACCTCATCAAAAAATATCAGCCGCGCTACAACGTCATGCTGCGCGACGGCAAGACCTATCCCTTCATTGCCATCACCCGAGAAGATTTTCCCCGCATCATCCCGACGCGTCGCTTTGTGCGGGACGGCTCGGAATATTTCGGCCCCTTCCCCTCCATGACAATGGTGCGCACCCTGATGGATTTTTTCAAAAAACACTTTCCCACGCGCAGCTGCCGATTTCGGATGACGGAAGCCGGCATCCGGGCCGGCAAATACCGCCTTTGCCTCGACTATCACATCGGCCTTTGCAAAGGACCCTGCGTGGGCCGTCAATCTCGGGAAGACTATCTGGCCAACGTGGCGCACATCCGAAAAATCTTGCGCGGTCACATTGGCGGCGTCATTCAAGAAACGGCCCAGGCCATTGAAAAAGCCAGCCAAAATCTCGAATTTGAGAAAGCACAAGCATATTACGCCCGCCTGCAGGCGCTGGAAAAGTTTCAGGGCCGCACCACCATCGTCCACCCTTCCCTGACCGACCTCGAAGTCATCGGCATCCAGCGGGCGGCGGATTTGGCCGTGGCGGTGTGGCTGCGTATCTTCAACGGATTTATCGTCCAGTCCGACGTCCTTGAGATGGTGCCCCGGCTGGACGAGTCGGATGCAGAACTGGTCGGCTATGCCGTGAGCCAC
>JALVCQ010000077.1 GCA_027009805.1 Bacteroidota bacterium | reverse complement strand
TTTTGTCGGTTATGCGCTGACCATTGTCCTGTTGCAGGTGCTTTCTAATCTGGCCAACGATCTGGGAGATGCCGATCATGGTGCCGACATGGAGCGGGTGGGGCCGCGGCGGGGCATTCATGAGGGGCTGCTCACGCCGCATCAATTGAAGCGGGGCGTCCAGGTCGTTGCGGGGCTGGCCTTTGTCGTCGGCACGCTGACGGTGATGATTTCGCCTGTGCCGTGGTCGGGTAAGGGCATCCTTCTCGCTTTGGGCATTGCGGCCATCTGGGCGGCCCAGGCCTACACGCGGGGGCGCCGCCCTTACGGCTATCGGGGGCTGGGCGATGTGGCTGTTTTCATCTTCTTTGGCATCCTGGCGGTGGCAGGCGGCTTCTATCTGGTGACTGGCATCTTTCGACCCGTGCATCTGTGGATTGCCGCAGCGTACGGACTGCTGAATGTGGCTGTCCTTAATCTGAACAACTTGCGGGACATCGAAACCGATCGGGCCAGTGGTAAGCGCACCCTCGCCACCATGTTGGGGCGCCGCGGCACCATCGCCTACCATCTGTTCCTGTTTGCCGCGGCCATCGCGCTGCATGCCGTCTGGGGCACCGAGATTTACCATCACAAACGCCAGTTTTACTCGCTCTTTTATGGGCTGATTTTCTTTTATCACTGGGGTTTTGTGGTGAAAGCCTGCACGCCGCAGCGGATGGTGTTTATGCTGAAACAGTTGTTGCTGTCGGTGTTTATTTATGCCCACGTGGTGGGACTTTCTCTTTTTATACAATAGACGATGAACGAGATTTCCGAACGCATTCGTCGGATTGCAGCGGATCCCGACCGGTTGCTTGCTGACAGGGCCCATCAGGGGGCCGTTCGTCAGGTCATTCGATGGCTCACGGAAGGAAAGGTGCGGGTGGCCGAACCGTCGGCAGAGGGGTGGCGGGTCAATGAATGGGTCAAACAGGCGGTGTTGCTGTATTTCCGCATCCAGCCGATGCGCCGGATGGTGGCGGGTGAGCTGATGTTTTATGATAAGATACCGGTGCAGCAGCCTTACCTCGATCCTTCGCCGCGCACGGTGCCCATGGCCGTGGTCCGTCATGGTGCTTACGTGCATCCCGGTGCGGTGTTGATGCCTTCGTATGTGAATATCGGGGCGTATGTGGACGAAGCCGCGATGGTGGACACGTGGGCTACGGTGGGGTCGTGCGCCCAGATAGGAAAGCGGGTGCACCTCTCGGGGGGCGTGGGCATCGGTGGCGTGCTGGAACCCATTCAGGCTGCACCGGTGGTGATCGAAGATGATGTCTTCGTGGGCTCGCGGAGCATCATCGTCGAAGGCGTTCGGGTGGGGAAGGGCGCTGTGATTGGCGCCAATACCGTCATCACGGCTTCCACGCCCATCATTGACGTTACCGGCTCGGAGGCCCGAGAAATCCGGGGATACGTCCCGCCTTACAGCGTGGTCATCCCGGGAATGCGGCCGCGGCGTTTTCCCGCCGGGGAATATCACCTGCCGTGTGCGCTCATCATCGGACGGCGCAGCGAAAAGACCGACCGGAAAACCTCATTGAATGATGTGTTGCGTCGTTATGATGTGCCGGTGTAGTCGTTTGTTTTGCCGGGTGACGAGCCTGTGGCGATGACGCCGGTATTTTTTCCTTGCTACCACTTTCCGGTGCGATGGCGCCGGGCTGGTTCGGTATGGTATAAGACCGGTTTTGCGTGGCAGGGGCCGCTGCCGCGTCCTTACACGGCTGCGCACTTGCGGGATTTCTTTTGGCAACAGGGCGTGCCTTTTGCGGTGGTCGAAGAGACCGAAAAAGAGGCGGTCGCTTATACCGACCCGGTGCGGAGCATCCCGCTCTATTACGCCCGCACGGCGCAGGGATGGCGCCTGAGCGACAGCGCCCTGATGCTGGCCCGACAGGCGGGAAGCCATGCCTGCCGTCAGGAGCGGGCCGTCGAATGGCAACACATCTATTGCGTGATGGGCCAGGATACCCTGCTGCCCCATGTGTATCAGTTGCAGCCGTATCAGCGCTGGCATCTGGACAAGCATAGCGGCAATTGTGAGGTGAGCACCCTGCACCATCCATTTGAAGCTTGCGGCACCGATGGGGAGCCGTCGATGTGGGAGCGGCGTTTTCGCACGTTGCTGGAAGCACTGGCCCATCGGATGGCGGCACAGGCCGGGGGGCGTCCGATGGTGGTGCCGCTGAGCGGCGGCAAAGACAGCCGCCTCGTGCTGGCCCTGTTGAAGACGGCGGGCGTGTCGGACCTGCATGCCTACACGTATGGAGCGCCCGACAGCGCCGAGGTGAAGATTGCCCGCAAGGTGGCCCAGCACCTGAACGTGCGATGGCATTTCGTGCCTTATTCACCAGCCGTTTTTCGTAATTATCTGACCGCCCGCGGGCTTCAATACGACCGCTTCGCCTCGCAATACGCCGGCCTGGCGCATGAGCAGGACTTTTTTGCTCTGTGGAAGTTAAAATCTGAGGGTGCATTGCCCGCGGACGCGGTTATCGTGTCGGGGATGTGCACCGACGCCCAGAATGGAAGCCGCATTGTCCTTCCGCCCGATTATCCGCGGGATGCCGCGCATCTGGCCCGATGGATTGCGAAAAAATTTTTTCCTGAAAAAGAGGCAGACGATGCGTTGCTCGCCCGCATTGCCGGCGACCTGCCGCCCGGCCCTTACAGCACCTATACGCAGGCCCTCAATGCCTATGAGTGGTGGCGGACGGTCAACCGCCTGTCGAAATTTTCCATGACCACCATGCGCACCTTTGAGTTCTGGGGATGGCAGTGGATGGCGCCCTTCTGGACGCATGCGGTGGTGAGCTTCTGGCAGGAAATGCCTTATGCGCTGCGAGAAAATCGCCGGCTCTTTCTTTCCGTGGTTCGGCGGCATTTCTTCCGCAAGCTCGGCATTGACTTTCCCTCGCCGATGGAAGTGCCTGCGTGGATGGCTGCCCTCAAACGCCCGTTGCGGAAGGTGCCCGGATTGCAACGGTGGCGCAAGCGGCGTCGGGCGGTGGATCCCAATGCGCTGTGGGCGTTTGCTGACCTGCTTCGGGAAGATGCCGGCCTGCCGGAGGCGGATTATCGCGATGAGAACGAAGTGCACGCCCTGTGGTTCTTGCGGCGGCAGTGCCCGCCGTTCAGGGCGTGAGCCAGCGTTCCACCATGGCCATCACGCGGTCGGGATGATACATCTGATGGGTATGGCGGGCGATGGCCGGCGGGTCGAACCGGGCGTAGCCTTCCATCAGGGTGCGCATCGCTGCTGCCAGTGCCGCCGGATCGGGATCGGCCAGCAATCCGTTCTGATCGGGCTGGATGAGGTCTTCGGGACCGCCGCTGCGCGTGGCTACCACCGGCAACCCGTAAGACAGCCCTTCGAGGATGACCATACCGAAAGCCTCATACCGGGAAGGATGCAACAGGGCATGCGCCTGCCGATAATACGGCGCCAGCTCGGCATGCGGAAGCGCCGGTAATACCTTCACGATCGCAGCCGCTTCCGTTTTTTGCACAGCCCGGGCAAAAGTGCCCTGCTGATCACCGATGACGACCCACCGGAAAGGCCCTGCGCCTTCCCCGTGGAGCCGCTGCACGGCTT
>JALVCQ010000076.1 GCA_027009805.1 Bacteroidota bacterium | reverse complement strand
TCGAGAGATCGCCGAGCTCACCCACACCAATATCAACACCGTGCTGGGGCGCTACCGGTATGGTCTGAACAAAATGCGCCGATTCCTTGAAGGACATCCCCATTTTCAAGAAGCCATATCATAAAAACATACATAAGACCGATAAACAGCACTGTAATACACAAAACACACTCCGATATTACTTTGAGGGGAGCGGGCGTCAGAGGGCGGCTGACGCCCGCCTCAGAGGGGCGGTGGTTTCGTTACTTTTGTTCCACCAACCGAGGAACGTTCTGTGGGACAACGCCAGCATCTTTTATTTCCGCTCTCGCTCGTCTTCAAACATCCTGCGCGGACTTCCCGCGGGGTGATGAACACCAAGCCTCTGTTGCTTATCCGGCTAATAGAAGACGACCGCGAAGGATGGGGTGAAATCTCCTGGATTCGGGGCCTGAGCCGAGACATGGACGCCATGATCGAAGGCGTCACCTGTAACGTGCTGGGAGAATGGTTCAGAGGCATGCCCGAATCAGAGGTGCTCGAACATCGGGCCCTGGCCGACTTTCCGGCTGTGCGGGCCGGCATTGAAATGGCCTTCCGTTCATTGCATGCCGAACATCCTTTCTTATGGTGGGAAAGCCCCTTTACTGCGGGACGCCAGGCCATCCCCATCAACGGACTCATCTGGATGGATGACATCGATCAGATGGAACAGGCGGCCCATCAGAAAATCGCAGAAGGGTTTTCTTGTATCAAACTGAAAATCGGCGCTCATCCTTTCGAGCAGGAACTTGGGCTTATCCAGCGTCTCCGCCGGCAATACGGGGCCGAGCTTGAAATTCGGGTGGATGCCAACGGGGCTTTTTCTCCCACCCAGGCCCTGTCTTATCTCGAACAATTGGCGGCCCTGGATGTGCATTCCATCGAGCAGCCGATTGCCCCCGGGCAGCCCGAAACCATGGCGGCATTGGTCGAACAATCTCCACTGCCCATCGCCCTCGATGAAGAATTGGTCAGGGCCGATTCGGAAGCCGCCATGAAAAAACTGATTGACATTATCCGCCCCCACTACATCATCCTCAAACCTTCGCTGATCGGCGGCTTCACCCGTTCGGAGCAGCTGTTGAACCACATCCGCGCCCTCGGCGGTGACGGATGGGTGACGTCCGCGCTGGAGTCCAACATCGGACTGACCGCCATTGCGCAATGGACGGCCACCCTTCATCCGACCCTGCCTCAGGGGCTGGGCACCGGCACCCTCTATCAGACCAACTTCTCGATGCCGCTTCACATCAGCCGGGGCCGGCTCCACTGGACAGGCCCGCCCCCCAATCCCCAAGAAACCATCTTTCCATTATTATGAGCACAGCCGTTCTGATCATCGGCGCCGGTCGTTCCGCTTCCACCCTCATTGAATATCTGGCCGCGAAAGCTCCTGCCCGAGGATACCATCTGACCGTGGTGGACACCGCCACCGAACCAATGGCATGGATACAGAAGCAGTTTCCGCACGTGACCACGCGGGCGGTGGACATCACCCAGGCCCCCGAGCGCCGGACTCTCATCTCATCTCACGACATCGTCGTATCGATGCTGCCCGCCTATATGCATGAAATGATATGGCGGGACTGCATCGAAATAGGACGTCATTTTTTCTCGGCCTCTTACGTGTCGCCGGCCCTGCGGGAGATGGCCGAACAAATCCGAAAGAAGCGGCTCTTCTTCCTGCAAGAAATGGGGCTCGACCCGGGCATTGACCACATGTCGGCCTTGCAAGTCATCGACGAGATCCACGAACAAGGCGGCGAAGTATATAGCTTCAAAAGCTATACGGGCGGGCTGATCGCACCCGAGTCGGATGACAACCCGTGGCACTACAAATTCACATGGAATCCCTATAACGTCGTCACTGCGGGAAAAGACGGCGCGGTCTTCCTACAAAACGGGCATATTCACGCGGTGCCTTATCATCATCTATTCCAGACGATCGACGACATCTACCTTCCCGAGCTGGGGCAATTTGAAGGATACTACAACCGAGATTCGCTGCAATATCAGTCGGCGTTTCGACTGCCGGAGGCCGAGACGTTGATTCGGGGCACCCTGCGGCGGGAAGGGTTCTGTCATGCATGGCACGTGCTGGTCGAGCTGGGGATGACCGCCGACACCGTGCAAATCCCGTTGAACCCCCGGATGACGGCGTGCGACTTCACCCGAATGTTTCTGCCGCCCACCTACGAAGACCTCCCCGCCGACGTCCAACTGGCCCGGCAACTGCACCTCAGCACAGACGACCCCATCATCGAAAAGCTGCGGTGGATGGGACTCTTCGAACGCAAGCCCCTCCATCTCGAAGGCCGCCACAGCCCCGCAAAAGTGCTCCTTCACTTGCTGAAACCCCGATGGCAGATGATGCCCCACGATCGAGACATGATTGTGATGGTCCACCTTTTCCGTTATCGCATGCAAGGCCGCAGCTTCTGGAAAAAGAGCTATATGCATGCCAGGGGCGACAACCGCATGCGCACGGCCATGGCCAAAACGGTGGGGCTTCCGCTGGCCATCGCCATCGACCTTTTTATTCAAGGAACCATCAACTTATACGGACTATACATTCCAAACGTTCCCGAAATTTACCGGCCGGTATTGGAACAGCTGAAAGCCAACGGCATTCATTTTCACGAGATCACCAAAGAAATTTAGCACCGGCAGTATGATGCACTTCCGTGTGAAAAGCATTCACCTGACCATGCTGGTCAGCATGACATTGGTGCTCTATCTGGTGGGCCTGGTATTGACCAGCGGGATTTATCTTTTTGCCTTAAAGAAAAAATTCAAAGAGCAGATCCATCTGAACATTTACTTCCGGCCTACCACGCCGCCGGCTCAAATTTTCCGATGGGAAAGCCAACTGGAAGGCACCAGCGGCGTGCGGGATGTTCGCTACTATTCTGCGGACGACGCCTTGCGCTTCATGGAGCAGGAAGTGGGCGCCGACATCGATTCGGTGCTGGGCGTCAATCCTTTTCCGCCCATGCTGGATGTGTATTTTAATGCCGATTTCGTTACTGCACAGCGTATTGACTCGCTGGTCAACCTGTTGTCGGCTTCGCCGTATGTACGCGACGTGACCTATCAACGCGACCTGGTCAAAAAGTTGAACTATTATCTCCGGATGATATTTCTGGTCTTCGGCAGCCTGGCGCTTCTGTTCTTTTTCATCTCGTGGATTCTGGTGCATAACGCGATTCGCATCACCCTTTACAGCGATCGGTTTTTGATCCGAACCATGGAATTGGTCGGGGCCACGCCTTTCTTTATTATCCGCCCCTACGTATTGCAAACCGCTATCATCGGTCTGGTGGCCGGTTTTCTGGCCGACGCCCTGATCGTAGGGACAGTCCACCTGGCCATCCAACAGCTGCCCTTTTTGATAGAAGCCTTTTCGGGGCGCCTCATCTATTTTGTTCTGACGGGCATTCTGCTGCCGCTGTGGGGGGCTTTCTTCGCTGGTCTCAGCAGCTATTTTTCGGTTCGGCATTTCCTAAAAATGAAGCTGGAAGAGCTGTATTAGCCCTGCACTTTTTTTGTAATTTTGAATTTCTCAAAAAATTATTCGATGAGTATCTTAGACCTGAAAATA
>JALVCQ010000075.1 GCA_027009805.1 Bacteroidota bacterium | reverse complement strand
CCAGGCCGAACTGGATCGGCTGGGCATGCCCTACAACGGCTCGAATGCGGCAGTGTCGGCATTGTTGATGAATAAATATGAGACCAACCGGCTTTTGCGCCGGAAAGGCTTTTCGGTGCCCCGCCACTATCTGGTCACGCAGTCGGAATGGGCGAAAGCACCCGAGCAGGTTATCCAAAACGTGGAGAAAGCGGTGGGACCGTATCCCATCGTGGCCAAGCCGGTGGATGAGGGGTGCAGTTCGGCCGTGCTGGTGTTGCGCAATGCCGATGACCTGCGGTGGTATGCCGAGGGCGTGTTTCGCACCGAAGCGGCGCTGCCGGCGGCATTGCAGCGGCGGTTTGGCCTGAAAGAGAATGCGGCTTTTCCGATAAAGTCAGCCTTTTTGGTAGAAGAAAAAGTGGGCCCGGGCGGGGCGGTGCGCTTCCTTGAAATTACGGGCGGCGTGCTGGCTGCGCCCGATGAGACGGGGACGGTTCATTACACGGCCCTGCCGCCGTCGGAAACGCTGGCCACATCGGACATTCTTTCGCTGGAAGAAAAATTTCTGGCCGGCGAAGGCATCAACATCACGCCGGCCCGATTCAGCGACGACCCGCCACACAATGAGGCGGTCGAAAAAGCGGTGCGGAAGCAGCTCGAAGCAGTGGCCCGGGCGGCGGGCGTGGAAGGATATTGCCGGATCGACGCCTTCGTGCGGGTCTTTGCTGATCGTCCGCCCGAATTGATTATCATTGAAATCAATTCCTTGCCGGGACTCACGCCCGCCACGGTGCTCTTTCAGCAGGGGGCGCTGGCGGGAATGAAACCGGCGGAACTGCTGGAAACCATTATCGAAAACGGATTGCGGCGTCATGCGAACGATTAAGGTGTGGCTGATCAACCTATTGGTCATGCTCCTCGTGAGCGGGGTGTTGGGGGGGCTGGCTTACTGGTATCTTTTTCGGGCCACGCGTCACGGGCAGGCCATTGAAACGCCCACGTTTAAGGGGTTTTCCATTGAAGAAGCGATGCAACTGGCCGAGGAGCGGGGCGTAGCCCTTGTCATTCACGACTCGGTTTTCCATCCCGAGTCGCGCGGCGAGGTGCTTGAGCAGGTCCCTCCGCCCGGCACCCTCATCAAACAGGGACGAAAGGTGTATCTGGTCGTCAGCAAGCGGACGCCCGGCAAAACCGCTTTTCCGGATGTCATCGACATGCCGGTCGAGCAGGCCGTGCGGGTGTTGTCGAGCCGCTATCTGCTTGTCGATTCGGTGGTGTATGTGCCTGATATTTCCCAGAACATCGTTTTGAAAGCGCTTTATCAAGGAGAACCGCTTGCCCCCGGCGATTCACTGACGCAGCTGGCCCGCATCGTGCTGGTGGTGAGCCGGGGGCTGGATGAAGAACAGGCGCCCGTGCCCGACGTGGTGGGCCTTCCGTTTGCGGATGCCCGGTTGGTCCTCGTGGTGCACGGCTTTCAGGTGGGCAACGTGTTGTTGGAAGGTGCTTCGGCCGATACAGCGGCGATGGTGGTGGCGCGCCAACATCCGCCCGCCGCCGGCTCGATGCAATATCCGCGGGGATATCTGGTGGACCTGTGGCTGACCGACTCTTCCAACTATACGCCGAATCTGTTGAATGAAACCTTCGATGAATAAAATAGGAATATGGTGGCTGGTGTGGGGTGTAGCGTTGTCGATGCAAGCGCAGGAGGTGGTGCACTGGACTGTGCCGATGCGCCCCGCCCGTGGAGGCGTCTATGAGCAGGTGGAAAGCACAGCCGACACGGTCGATCTTCCCTTTTACGATGAGTTCAGCAGCATCGACAGCGGTCTTTCGCCCGCCCGCTGGATGCCGTCGCCGCAGGTGTTTTTGAACGCCACGATGGCCGCCTATCCGCCCTCCTTCGGGATGGTCACCTTTGACGGGCTCGACTCGGCCCGCCGGCCTTACCTTGCCGGCTATCACGGAGAGCAGAGCTTTCCCACCGACACGCTCACGTCCCGGCCCATCCGGCTGGGCGGCCTCTCGGATGCCGACAGCGTCATCTTTTCATTTTTTGTCACCTCCGGCGGCGTAGGCGACCCGCCCGAAGCGGTGGATTCGCTGGTGTTGCAATTTTTGGCCGATTCGCTGTGGGACGGCACCCAGTGGCTGCGCAAGCGCTGGACCACCGTCTGGACGATGCAGGGGCATGCCGCACCCGATTGGCAATATGTGGCGCTGCCCGTTCGCCGCACCGCCGAAGCCGTCTTTTTCCACGACGGCTTTCAATTTCGGTTTATCCGCTACGGCAACCCAGGCGGAAACCTCGACCTCTGGCATATCGACTACGTCTATCTCGACGAGGGGCGCACCATTGCCAACGACCTCATCGACGTATCGGTGGTCAACAGTTATCCGTCCGTGTTGAAGGAATACACGGCCATGCCGTGGCATCACTTCCTGCGCCGACCGGCCGATTATCTTGCCGATTCGCTTTTTTGCGACGTGCGCAACCTCACCGGCAGCGCCCGCAACGTCTCCTTTCGGCTGACGCTGCGCAACGCCCGCACACATGAGGTTATCCATGCCTCCCCGCCGTATGCCCTTAACCTTGCGCCCGGGCTGCATCATTTCCCGTTTGTGAATGGATTCGAATACTGGAAGCTCGGCGGCGATACGCCGGCGGTTCGGCTTGCCTATTCGGCACAGGCGTTTCCCGACAACTTTCCGGGCAACGACAGCATGGTGTTTGTGCAAACGTTCGGCGACTTTTTTGCGTATGACGACGGCACCGCCGAGGCGGGCTACGGCCTGGCCAATACTTCTTACGGCAAGGTGGCCGTGCGGTTTCATCTGGCGGAACCCGACACCATTCGGGCCATCGCCTTTGCTTTTAATGAAAGCGTGCAGCCTGCGGCCGGACAGGTGTCTTTTTTCCCGGCGATATGGAAATTCATTAGTCCCGGCGCGCCCGAACAGCTTATCTATCAGGGGCCGCGGGCGGTGGCTCGGTTTGCGCCGAGAATTGGGGACTTTTACTACTATCCTCTCGATACGACCATCGTAGTGGACGGCGACGTGTTCGTGGGGTGGATTCAGACCGAAGATGTGTTTATGAACGTGGGACTGGATATGAACTATCCGCAGCGTCACCGCGGCGCGGGGCCGTTTCCGCATCTTTACTACTATACGCGGGGCGCGTGGAAACAGACGGCGCTGTCGGCCGTTCCGCTGATCCGGCTGGTGCGCGGCAATCCGGCCCGTCCGATTGCCGGTGTGGCCAAGGAGCGCGGTGCAGGTGTGTTGAAAATATTTCCCAATCCTTCGGCCGGCTGGTTCCGGTTGCAGGCGCCTGTGGGCGAGGCGTTGCGGTCGGTGGTTATTTACAGTGTGGGCGGCAGGCGGGTGTTCGCCTGGCAAGGTCGGCGTTCGGCGTTGCAGGTGGATGGGCGGGCGTGGCCGGCCGGCGTGTATGAAGTGCATGCCGTTACCGCCGCCGGCACCTATCGGGCACGCCTGATCAGACGGCGCTGACGACTTCTTGCCCGTCTTTCCATACCGCCGCCGGTCGGGCTTCCGGGACGTTCAGCATGGCTTCGCGGGGGCGATCGTAAATCACTATGTCGGCTTTGAAGCCGGGGAGGAGTGCTCCCCGGTCGTGCAGGCCGAGGCTTCGGGCCGCCCGGGCGGTCATGGCCGTCACGGCCGCTGCCGCGTCGGGCAGGCGACAGGCC
>JALVCQ010000074.1 GCA_027009805.1 Bacteroidota bacterium | reverse complement strand
GGCCGAGCGAACAGCCGAGCCCGCAGGGGCCCGACCCGAAGGCCCGGTAGGGCCGAAGGGGCACGCCCCAAAAAAATGTTGCTACCTTTGCATCGGTATGCGACATCTGAAAGCACATCAGGGCACGCTGCGGCATGGGGTGTTGTTGTGGGCGCTGTGGTATGGGCTGATGACGCTGGGCCTGTCGATGAGCGTGCATTGGTGTCATGGGGAGGTGGCGTCGGTGCGGATGGCACTGTCGCAGGGGCCTGCGTGCAGTTGTGAAACGCCGAAGCCGTGCTGTAAGGACGAGCAAATCCGTCTCCAGCTGGATGACGAACACGTGGCATCTTCCGGTGAAGCAACACCGGTGTCACCGGCGTCTTTCACGCCGACAATGCCTGTGACGATTGCATATTCGCCTGAGGAGGTGGCAGCCCTTCGTATTTCCGTCGAGCTTCCGCCGCCGAAAGTCACCTTACCTGCTGAGCAGGCCTTTGTTTTCGGATTTCTCTGTTGAGTTTGAACGGATGGTAAGCGGGCATCCCACCGTGAGGATGCGCCGCACGTCTCACTGAACGGCCGATTTTCTATCGGCCTTCTTCTTCATCCTTTCAAAAAATTTCATCCGTGAACAAGCTCATTGACATATTTTCTCGTTACCGGCTGCTGGCCTTTTTGCTGATGGCGGCCGTGGCTGCCGCCGGATGGCTGACGGCGCCCTTCGACTGGGGCGGTGCACAGCGCAATCCCGTGCCCGTCGATGCCATTCCCAACATCGGCGACAACCAGCAGGTGGTGTATATCCGCTGGCCGGGACGTTCGCCGCAAGACATCGACGACCAGATCACCTATCCGCTGACGACGACGCTGCTGGGCATTCCCGGGGTCAAGAGCGTGCGCAGCGTCTCAATGTTCGGCTTTGCCAACATCTACGTCATCTTTGAGGATGGCGTCGAGGTGTATTGGTCTCGGGCGCGGCTGCTGGAACGGCTGGCATCGCTGCCGGCGGGCAGCGTGCCGTCGGGGGCGTCGGTTCAACTGGGGCCGGATGCCACCGCACTGGGGCAGGTCATCTGGTATGTGCTGGAAACGGTCGAGCCGCGCACCGGCAAGCCCACGGGCGGATGGGAACTGCACGAGCTGCGAAGCGTGCAGGATTTCACCGTCCGCTATGCCCTGCAAAGCGTGGCCGGCGTGGCCGAAGTGGCCTCCATTGGCGGGCACGTCAAGGAATACCGCATCGACATCGACCCCGACAAGCTGAAACAATATGCCATCACGCTGACGGACGTGCTTCGGGCGGTGGCCCGCAACAACCGCGACGGCGGCGCCCGCACCCTCGAATTTAACCGGGCCGAATATCTGGTCAAGACCATCGGCTTCCTCAAAGACCGGGCCGACATCGAGCGCATTCCCGTGAAGGCTTTTAACGGAAAGCCCGTGCTGTTGCGAGACGTGGCCCGTATCTACACGGGGCCCGCCTTCCGACGGGGCATCCTCGACCTTAACGGCCGGGAAGCCGTGGGCGGCGTGGTGGTGACCAACTACGAAGCCAACCCGATGGAAGTGGTCAAAGGCATCTATGCCAGGCTGAAAGAGATTGCCCCGGCGCTGCCGCGCAAACGACTGGCGGACGGCCGCGAAAGTCAGGTGCAGGTGCGCGTCGTTTACGATCGCGGCAAGCTCATCAACGAAGTGCTTTACACGCTCGAACACACCTTGTGGCTGCAAATCCTGATCACGTCGCTGGTGGTGTTGCTGATGTTGCGGCGGGTCGAGATGGCGCTGATCATCTCGGCGCTGTTGCCGCTGGCGGTGCTGGCTTCGTTTGCCATTATGAAGGCGACAAAAATTCCCGCCAACATCGTGTCGATTACGGGCATCGCCATTGCCATCGGGGCGATGGTGGACATGGGCATTGTGATGACGGAAAATATCGTCCAATACCTTCGGCGGGGTGGCTATCGGACGGTGGATAGGGCCATTCGTGCCGCCGTGCAGGAAGTCAGCCGCCCGCTGCTGGTGGCGGTGGGCACCACCATCCTGAGCTTTCTGCCCGTATTGGCGCTGCACGGCCCGGAAGGGCGCATGTTCGGCCCGCTGGCCATCACCAAGACCTACGCCATGGGCGGGGCCGTCTTGCTGGCGCTGCTGCTCACGCCTGCCCTCGCCTATTATATGATTCAGTCGGGCCGCCGCTGGGAAATGATGCGCGCCCTCATCATCGGCGGGCTGGCGCTGGCCATCGCCATGATGACGTGGCGGCAATATATGCCCGGCATCGCCGTGATGTTTTTCATCGGCGGCACAGCCTATATCTTCCAGAAACGCCATCGGCTCCTTTATCGGGTGGCGCTGGTGTTTCTCATCTTCGGCATTGTGGGACTGCTGGCTGACCTCTGGATGCCCGCCGGCCTGGGTGCCGGCACCCTTCAGAACCTGCTGGGCGTGCTCATCATTGTGTTTCCCATCCTGATTGGGTTCTATTTTATTGTGAAATATTACGAGCCTATCCTTCGGTTCTGGTTGCGGCATGCAGGGGCGGCCATCTTGCTTACGGTGCTGTTTATCTTCTGGGGCGTGCTGAGCTGGCAGGGTGCGGATCGGCTGTTAGGGCCGGTGATGTCCGACACCGTCAAGCGCACGGAAGCATGGGCCGCGATTACATCGTGGTTTCCGGGGCTTCCCAAGAGCTTTTTGCCGCCCTTTGATGAAGGGGCCTTTCTCTATATGCCGTCTTTGATGCCGCACGCAGGCATTGAAGAGACGCGGGAAGTGTTGTTGGCCGTCGATCGGGCCATCTCACAGATTCCAGAAGTCGAACTGGTGCTCGGGAAGGCGGGCCGGGTCGAGTCGGCCCTCGACCCCGCGCCGCTGTCGATGTTTGAAACCTTCATCCAATATACATCCGAATACAAAACCGACGAACAAGGGCGCCCCATCCGCTTTCGGGTCAACGATGACGGCACGTTCGCCCGCGACTCGCTGGGACGCCTGATCCCCGACCCACGGGGGAAATACTACCGCCAATGGCGAGACCACATCCAATCGCCCGATGACATCTGGCAGGAAATCGTCCAACGCACCCGATTTCCGGGGCTGACGAGCACATCCAAACTCTATCCCATTCAAACGCGCCTGATCATGCTCCAGACCGGTATGCAGAGCGAATTAGGGATTAAGATCTTAGGGCCCGACCTGCCAGGCATCTCCGCCTTTGCCCTGTCGCTCGAACAGATCATCCGCTCGCTGCCCGAAGTGGAAGCCGCCACGGTCTTCGCCGAACGGGGCACCACCAAGCCCTACCTCATCATCCAACCCGACAAAATCCGAATGGCCCAATACGGCCTCCACATCGAAGACATCAATCAGGCGGTGGAAGCCCTCATCGGCGGCAAAGCCGTGACCACCCTGCTGGAAGGACGCGACCGATATGCCGTCCGGGTGCGCTATCCCCAAGGACGTCTCAGCAGCCCCGAAGACATTGGCAATATCTGGATCACCGTCAACGCCCAACAAAAAATTCCGCTCAAAGAGGTGGCCGACATTCGTTTTGAAATCGGCCCGCAGATGGTGCGTTCCGAAAATGGAGCGCTGGCACAATACCTGACCTTCTCGCCGGCCGCCGGCGTAGATGAAGATCAGGCCATGCATGCGATTCAACAGGCTGTCAGTCAAGCTATCGAAACTGGACAATTAGACGTGCCGCCCGGCGTCTATTGGCGGTTTGCCGGA
>JALVCQ010000073.1 GCA_027009805.1 Bacteroidota bacterium | reverse complement strand
CGCGCCGATTGCTGGATTTGGCCCACCAGGCCGAACGCATCGTGCAGGTGGGTCATGTGGAACGGTTCAACCCCGCCGTTCGGGCCGTCATCGAGCGGCACCCCCTCCGTCCCCGCTATCTGGAAGCCCACCGGCTGACGCCCTTCGGCGGCCGAGGCACCGACGTCTCGGTGGTGCTCGACCTGATGATCCACGACATTGATCTGGCCCTGTGGTGGACGGATTCTCCGGTGAAAGAAATCCGTGCCCGCGGCGTGGCGGTGATGACCGCCCTTCCCGACATCGCCTCGGCCCGCATCGAATTTGAAAACGGCGCCGTGGCCAACCTCACCGCCAGCCGGATTTCCCTCAAAAAAGAACGAAAAGTGCGGCTCTTCCAGCATTCCCAATACGTCAGCCTCGACCTGCTCCATCACAAAGCCGCCCTCTATCAACTGGTGGATGACACCCCCGAAGCCCGCACCCGGCATCCGCTTCACCGCCCCATGGGCCACCGGCTGGTCGTCGCCGAATTTCCGGAGGTGCCCCAACTGAACGCCATCCAGGAAGAACTGCGCACTTTTGCCCGGGCCATCCAACAACACACGCCGCCGCCCGTTACTCTTTCCGAAGCCTATCACTCGTTAAAGATTGCCCATGAGGTCATGGAAGAAGTCCTGGCTCATCTGGATTAGCGCCGGCCTGCTGGGCGGCTGTGCCTCGGACGCATGGGAGGCGCCGGATGCGGCTTTTCTGGTGGTGGACTCGGCGGCGGTGACCGGCAGCCCCGACATGGTGGGCTCGCTCCGCCACGAGATCGAAGCCGTGTGGATCTTCGACTCCGCCGGCTTTCTGGGCGCCTTCCCCTTGAAACGAAAGGTCCCCGTTCCCATGAGCAGCACCGGCCGGCTCACCCTCAAAGCCGGCGTCCGGGAAAGCGGCATGGCCAACGCCGTCACGCCTTATCCGTTTTTTCAAGCCGTCACCGTCCCCTTTCATCCGGCCCCATGGCAAACCGACACGTTCCGGCCAACGTTTGAATACTCGCCCGCCACCCGTTTCTGGCTGCTGGAAAACTTCGAGCACGGCTGGAGCTACTGGGACGTCTCCGAAGCCGCCCAGGCCACCGTCGGACGGGCCGCCTCGCCCGCCGACGTCTTCGAAGGCGACGGCACCTTCGAAGCCCACATCCAGCCCCACGGCCTCTTTGAAATCATCACCCACGACAGCTTCTCCTTCGACACCGTCCGCTCTTCCATCTACATGGAACTGCACTACCGCACCACCACCATCATGGTCATCGGCGCCTATTTCCGCCAGGGCAACTCGCGGGCGCAAGAAGCCCTCATCTACCTGCGGCCCACGCAGCGCTGGCGAAAACTCTACCTCAACTTCACCAACCTGCTCAGCGACCTGACCGACGGCACCACCGTCCGGTTCTTCATCGGCGGGTGGGACCAGGACTCCACCGAAGACCGCGTCTGGCTCGACAACATCAAAGTCCTCTCGTTTTGAAGCTCCGACGAAAAGCCCAGATATTCTATATCCTCGGCGACGCCGTCGCATCAGCCGCCGCATGGGCCGCCTTCTTCGCCTACCGAAAAATCTTCGTCGAAGCCCAAATCCACGGCCACGCCATGCCCGTGGAACTGACCTCCCACTTTGCCCTGGCCTTGATTCTTATCCCGCTCTTCTGGGTCGGCATTTATGCCTTCGCCGGCGCCTATCGAGACATCTATCGCAAATCCCGCCTCAAAGAAATCGGACGGGCTTTCCTCATCACCTTTCTGGGCACGCTCTTCCTCTTTTTCACCCTCCTGCTCGACGACGCCGTCAAAGACTACAACGCCTTCCGCTACACCTTCGCCACTCTTTTCCTCATCCAGTTTACGGCTGTTTCATTGGTCCGCTTTGTCATCCTATCCATCCTCAAACACCACATCGAGACCGGCAGGGTCGGCTTCCGAACCATTTTGGTCGGCAGTGACGAAAAAGCTCAAAAAGTCTATGAATCCATCCAGCAGTCACCCGTGTCGCTGGGCTTTCGCTTCGAAGGCTACGTCAGCGTCAAAGAGGACCCGCCCCACCTACTGAAAGCACACATGCCCTCGCTGGGCGAAGTGAAAGACCTGCCCCACCTCATCAAAACCCGCCGCATCGAAGACATCATCATCGCCATCGACCCCACCGACTATTCGCACCTCTATCATGTGTTGGCCGCCGTCGAAGCCGAAAACGTCTATCTCCACATCTTCCCCGGCGAGCTGGACATTCTGTTGCGCCGCATCCCCATGACCACCATCTACGGTCCGCCGCTCATCGAAATCCCCCCCCACGTGATGCCGCCGCTGGAACGCAACCTCAAACGGGCCTTCGACATCGGCTTTTCGCTGGCGGTGATCATCTTCGGCTTCCCCGTCTTTCTGCTCACGGCTCTGCTGGTGCGCCTCTCGTCGCCGGGGCCCATCTTCTACCATCAGAAACGGATCGGCCGCTACGGACGCCCCTTCACCATTCACAAGTTCCGCACCATGTATGTGGATGCCGAGCGAAACGGTCCGGCTCTCTCCTCCGAAGACGACCCCCGCATCACGCCCATCGGCCGCTTCCTCCGCCGCACCCGCCTCGACGAAATTCCCCAATTCTACAACGTCCTCAAAGGCGACATGTCGGTCGTCGGCCCCCGCCCCGAACGGCCCGACTTCATCAAAGAGATCGTCAAAAAAGCCCCCGAATACCGTCTCATCCTCAAAGTCCGCCCCGGCATCACCGGCCTTGCACAGGTCAAACTCGGCTACACCGACACCCTCGACAAAATGCTCGAACGCCTCCGATGGGACCTTATCTACATCCAGAACGCCTCCTTTATCCTGGACCTCAAAATCATCGCCCACACCATCATCGTGGTGCTCAAACGAAAAGGCGTGTAAGACCTTTTTTGGGCGTGCCCCTTCGGCGCCTTCATGGGCGATGCGTGCATCGCCCTTACAAACCTTTCCCCTCAGGCGCCTTCGGGTCGGGCCCCTCTGGGCTCGGCTGTTCGCCTCGGCCCTTCGCCGCCTTTCCGTAGGGGCACGGCATGCCGTGCCCCTACATCCCCTACAAATTCCACCCGCGGGCGCCTACAGGGCGACGCACGCGTCGCCCCTACAACCCCCACCCCGCAGGCGGCTTCGGGCCGCCTCGCTTGCGCTCGGCGCCCGCCGGGCCCCTCACGCGCCCATCCCCGCCTTCCACAGCGCGTTCCGTAACTTTGTTTATGGATACTAAAAACAACGTCATCTCCTATGGACTTCCAATCTGTGCTTCGAAAACTCCGGCAACATTCACAAGCACCTTCCGTCTCCATTATCCTAGATAACCCGCACCCCACCATCCCCAATCGGGCCCTGCACGGCAAACTCAAAAACGCCATCCGAACGGTCGAAGAAGAACTGAAAAAATGGGACCGAAGTGAAAAAGAAACCGTCACCACCATTAAGGTCCGACTGCATGAACTGCTCGAATCGCACTTGTGGGACACCTATGCGCCGGCTGTGGCTGTCTTTATCAACGCCTCGGTCGAGAAAATCGTCCACATTCCCTTTCCCGTTCAGCCCAAAATCATCGTGGACACCTCTTTCGAAGTGCGCGACATTCTCTATGCGATGAACCGGCTCTTTCACTTTTACGTTCTCTCCATCGGATGGAAAAACACCCGCATGTGGGAAGGATATGGAAAATATCTGACCGAAATGGACGTCAGCGACGCCCCTCAGGGTGCCGAAGACTATCGGGAGCCCCTCAATGAGATCCGCCTGATGGCCGACCGCGGCCAATACGAAGAGAACCTGATGAAAAAATACATCCGCGACCTCGTCCACTACCTCGACAAAACCCAGCGGATCACCCATCAGATTCCCTTTCTCATCGCCGGCGACCCCAAATTTCTATCCCTCTTCAAAGCCGCCTTCCCCTACGAAGAGCTCATCGTGGGCGAGCTGCCCAACGCCCTTGACCATATCCGAAACACCCGAGAGCTCCAAGACATCGTCCAGCAGAAGCTGGACCAGATGATGGAAACTTACGAGAACCACCTTTTCGCCGACATCCAGAAATATATCGACGCCCAACGCTACGTCACCGGCCTGCCCGCAGCCTGGAAAGTGGCCCACGAAGGCCGCGGCATGATCCTGATTGTCGAAAAAGGCTACCGACAGGAAGGATGGGCTTCCAAAACGCAACCCCACATCCTCTCCATCCAGCCCATGAAAAGCCCCGACTACCAACACCACGAAGACGCCGTCGATGATCTGATCGAACACTTTCTGGATAAGGGCGGACGCGTTTACTTTGCCTCCCCCAGCCGGATGGCGGCCTATCAACACATCTTAGCCATTACACGTTACTAACCAATAAACAAAAAAGACTGACATGAGACTCCCCAAAGTAATGATTGCCTGCGACCTTTCCGAGACCGACAAACTGCTGTTTGAGTATTTGCAATGCCTCTCGCAAAAGGTGGGCATCGGCGAGGTGCAGCTGGTCCATGTGATTAAAAATCCCCTTGGCTTTCATGACTTGCTTCCCGCCGATTATGAGCAAAAAGTGGCGGCTTATCTGGGCGAACGCTTCCAGCAAATCGTCGGAAAGGGCGTGCCTTATCGGGTCATCATCACGGAAGGCTCGCCGGTGCACGAGATTGTCGAGCTGGCCAACACCTCCGACATCTCGCTCGTGATCGTGGGCGACAAGATGAACCGCAAGGGCGTGGTGGCCCATAAAATCGCCCGACGGGTGCAAACCTCCGCCGTCTTTGTGCCCGACGTCAAATGCCCCGTAAACCGTATCCTGCTGCCGGTGGACATGTCGCCTTATTCACAAGACACCGTCCGGTGGGGCCTTTCCTTTGCCCGGGAGTGGAATGCGGAGGTCATTTTCCTGCACGTATATAGCCTGCCCCCCATTCTGGCCTCCACGCTGGCCCTACAACTCAACCTCGACGAGGCCACCCTTCGGGAAACCACCCGGGAAAGAGCGGAAACACTCTTCAAAGAACGGATCGAGCCGCTTCTGGCCGACAGCGCCGTGACTTACTCGCTGGAACTTATCTACGATGAGGGCCGCAACATCAGCGAAGTCATCGCCGCCTACGCCAACCAGCAGGCCATCGACCTCACCATCGTGGGCGCCCACGGCGAAGGCCCCGTCAGCGCCGCCCTCTTCGGCAGCGTCCCCGAAGGCCTCATCAAAGAAAGCATGCAGATGCCGCTGTGGATATATCGGAAGTCATCTTCCTAAATCGTCATAACGATGCCCACGCAAGAAGCTGTTCTGGACGTCCTGAAACATGTGACGGATCCGGAACTGCCTTTTTTATCGGTCATTGACCTCGGAATGATTGAACAGGTCGAGGTTTCCCCCGAGGGCAAGGTGCACGTGGTGATGCTGCCCACCTTTGCCGGCTGTCCGGCGCTGGAATGGCTGAAAGAAAACATCCGCTCGGCGGTGGAGAACCTCCCGGGGGTCTCGGCCGTAGAGGTCGAGGTTTCGCTGGCCAAAACATGGTCCACCAACCGGATGACGGAAGCAGCCCGCCAGAAACTCAAAGAAAAGGGCATCGCCCCACCGCATACCTACACGGGCACCCTCGACGTGTCCAGCCTTCAGAAACCTATTCCCTGTCCTTATTGTGGAAGTGAGAATACCGAACTGCGCTCCCCCTTCGGGCCCGCCCTCTGTCGTGCATTTTATCGCTGCAACGATTGCGGCCAGACTTTCGAACGCTTTAAACCTGTGTAAAGACAAAAGAAGAGCGGGAGACGGGACTCGAACCCGCGACCCTCAGCTTGGGAAGCTGATGCTCTACCAACTGAGCTACTCCCGCATCACAGGCGCAAAGTTAACGCACGCCTCCCTTTTGCATTACCTTTGAGGTCGATTCTTCGTCCCGTGAGGACATCCAAGGGCCATTGAATGTTTACGCACATCGAGCTGCACCGCCTCATTCACTCGCTGACGGAAAAGGAACACACGCAGTTCCGCACCTTCCTGAGAGCAAACCCCTCCGATAAAACGCTATTCGATCTCTATCGGAAACTCCGACACATCCCCGACCCCGCCGACCCGAGCATTCAGGACGTGATGTCGGGTCCGGAAAGGCAGCACATCAAAGCCTTGCGGGAAAAAATCTACGTCTTTTTTCTGGGACAGGAACACAAATCGCTGGCCCATACCCTCTTGATCATCCGCCTCCTCATCGAACGCGGCCTTTTCACCCACGCCTATGATATGGTGATGGAGCTTATCGAGAATCCACAATATCCGATTCCTCCCGACCTGTTTCTTATCCTGATTCGATATCAGTTGTTTCTTTCGCGAATAGAAGGCATCAGCCGCATCCAGCCGGGATCTTGCGCAAACATCGAAACGCTCATTAAAGAAAAAACAGCCACCCTTCGACATCGGCTGTTCCTCGAGCTCGACCAAGCCGAACTGATGTATGCACTCCACCATCCTTCCGCGCCCTTGTCGCCGAAAAGGCTGCGCCAACTTGACGAACGGCTTCATAAAGAAATTACCGCCTATCATCAATCAAGCACGCATCGGAAAGGCAAATGGGAAGTTCGCTTCTTGCGTGACAGCATGCGGTTTGTTCTTGCCGTTCTTCACGACCGCCGCCGGCTTGCATATCCTCATTCGCCCGTAGAGACGGCCGAACGCCTCATCGATGATCTGACCCACCTGGTTCAACACCCTTCCGCCGAGCAGGGTATCCATCAGGTAAGGAGGCTCCACATCGTCAGCGAAGCCCTTCGCATCCTGGCCGAGCAGGGACACCTTTCCAGCGCCCGCAAAGGACTCAAAGCGCTTCATCAATACGTCACCCAAACCGCCCCCGGACTATCGGCATCAGCCCGCATCTGGTTTCTTACCGAACACCTGGCCACCGAAAGCCTGGTCAGAAGCTACCTGCTGGACTACGACCCCTCGGTGCTCGCCATTCATCCTCTCATCGAGCCGCTTATTCAAAAGAAAACCTTCGGACGGCTGTATCCCTATCACGACCGGCTCATCGCCGCCTATCAAATGGCCTGCCGTTTCAACGCTCAGGAATACCGGCCGTTGAAACGCACCGCCCGTCTTTTCATCCAGCATCATCACGATCAACTTTCCTCCCGCCCTATCCCCCAGGCCGGCGCCGCCCTCTACCTCGCCGCCCTCTTCGAAGAAGGGCAAGCGCGCGAATTGCAGCGCGTCATCGAATCGCTTCCTCCCATCTCCCGTCCTCGTCACGCCCCGCTGCATGCCCTCATCCAATTCATTCGGGCCAATCATTTCCGCTTACCCACACGAACACCACTTCGGGGCGCGGAAACATTCCGCCGACAGGTCAAGCGCATCATTCAGAAGATGCCACACACTCAGCACTCCAATGTGCGCTATTACCCCTTTTTCGATTACCTGGCATGGATTGAAGCCATCCAGTCAAATCGGCCTTACAGGGTTTTGATTCAAGAAAAACAAAAAGCGCTATTGCAATGACCGCCGACCTCCGCTTTTTCGAAGGGACTATCATCGGTCCGCACGAACGCCCGATTGCCTGGGACGTGACCCTCCCCGCCGGGGAAAAGCCGGCCCCGCTTATCATTTTTTCTCACGGCTTCAAGGGATTCAAAGACTGGGGAGCATGGACGCTTATGGCCCGGGCCATCGCCCGCCGCGGCTGGGGCGTGCTCAAGTTCAACTTTTCTTTTGATGGGACAACGCCTGACGCCCCGGAAGATTTTGCCGACCTCGAAGCATTCGGCCGGAACACCATCTCGGCCGAGGTGGCCGACCTGCACTTCATAACAGCCGCCGTGCGGGAACATCGCTTTCCATGGACGGTGGACGTCAACACGGAAAAGATTGTGCTGATGGGCCACTCCCGCGGCGGCGGGGTCACGCTGGTGGCTTTTAATGAGGCCCCCCACGTGCGCGCCGCCATCGCCCTGGCATCCATCAGTCATTTCCGCCGATGGGATGACAACACGCTCAACGAATGGCAACAAAAAGGCGTCCTTTACATCGAGAATGCCCGCACCGGCCAGCAAATGCCGCTTTACTATTCCCTTGCCGAAGATATCATCCAACATCAAGAACGCTTCGACCTGGCCCGCCACCTGCCCGGCAACGACCGACCCTTGCTGATTCTCCATGGAAAAGAAGACCCGACCGTCCCTTACACGGAAGGATTACAAATCTTCGAATGGGCCCCCAACGGCATCCTATGCCTGCATCCAACGGCCAATCACACCTTCGGTGCAAAGCATCCATGGCCGCTTCCGACGCTGCCGGCACCGCTTCAATGGGCCGTCGATCACATCCATTACTTCTTAAGCACCGCGCTGGACAAGCCGGCTATCGCTGAATGAACGCCGCCACCGCCGCCATATAGGCATCATATCCCCACACCTGCGGAACGTTGTTGTGGACGGCCCCCGGAATCACGTGCGCCTCTTTGTAAGGCCCCTGATAGCGTTCGTAAATCACCCGCCCGTGCGTCGAATCGCTCAGGAACTTGTCTTCCCGCCCATGAATCCAGCAAAAGGGAACATCCACTTCCCGAATCTTATCGGCATTGTTGAGCTTCAGGTTGGTAAAGAAGGTGGGCGGCATCGCCAGCAGTGCCGCATCCTGCACCATCACGGCGGCCGAGGCAAACGGCGACTCCAGAAGCAACTTCGCCGGCTTTAAGGTGCGCGGATGGGCCGTTAATTCGGTGGCCGGGGCGGACCCCAGACTGTAACCGTAAATGACCAGCCGATCGGCGGTCAGCCCCCGTTGCTTGAGCCACTGCACGGCCGCATCGGCGTCCTCGTTCATGCCCTCTTCCGTAGGCGTGCCCTCTGAAAGGCCGAAGCCGCGATAGTCAAAAGACAGCACGCCGTAGCGCAGCTTGCCGCCGGCATTCGCTAACAGCTTAATCCGCTCCCAATAGTGATCCAGGTGATCCCGATTGCCATGGCAATACAGAATCACCGTGTCGGCGGCAATTCGGTTGGTATCGCCCACATACACCGCCCAGATGGTATAGCCGCCCGATTGCAGCGTAAATAGATGAATCTTATCGGCCGGAATATCATATTGATCCGGCAGGCGGAATATCACCTCGCCCTGATAATCATCCAGCTGATACGCCTCGATGCCGGAGGCGTTATACAAGTTGCTGTCGAGTCGCAGACAGCCCGCCGACACGACCAGGCCGGCCCACAGCATCCACAAATATTTGCGTTTCATGACAACTCGGCTTTATTTGATGCGGCGAAAGACGGCAAAATAGACACCGGCGGCGCCCCGCCGCCCCCACGGCTTGACGTAATCCACCACCACCTCATCGTTGGGGGCAAAGGGCGCCAGTGCTCGGGCCTCCAGCTGGTATTTCCACTTGCCGCCACCCCAGCGCAGCCCCAGATGCGGGTTCCAGATCCAATGATAAGGTTGCGGCTGGTCGTGGGCCCGCCGCCCTTTGAGTTCAAACCAATTGGACAGGCCGGCATACACCACCGCGTGCGCTCCGGCGGGCCACCATACGTTCAGGTCCACCTCGGGCCACAGCCCCTGTTGCCATTCCCATCGGTCGATAGTATAGTTCAACGCGGCCCCCGCGCTCACGCCCGGCTGCCACCACCGGTCGCCGGGCGCTCGAAGACCATATAATGCATGGGCATCCACCTGAAAGGCCCCGAACAGCCATGCGGTGGGATAGATGGTCCCGCCCACCGTCAGGCGCTCTCGGATGCCGTGGTCGAGCCCAAGAGACATGAAAGGGATGGGCATCACCGCCCCGGCGAAATGAATGAGCGGGCCGCCCAGCGAGGCCCGCACCTCGGTGCTTCCTTCCGGCAGAGGAGCTACCTGACGAACGGGCGCACAGCGCCACAACACCAGGCCCACCAGCAGGGCAAGCACCGCCCCCAACCGCTGGTCAAGCCGTCGTTTCCATTGCTTTTTCATCAAAAAATGCGGTTATAAATGATTGTGCATCGAACGGCCGCAAATCCTCGATTTTTTCGCCCAGCCCCACAAACCGAATGGGAATGCCCATTTCATGGGCCACCGAGAGCACCACGCCCCCCTTGGCTGTGCCATCCAACTTGGTCACGACCAGCCCCGTCAGCGGCGTAACGGCGGAAAATCGCCGCGCCTGCTGGAGGGCGTTCTGCCCCGTCGTAGCGTCTAACACCAGCCATGTTTCATGCGGCGCATCAGGGATGACCTTTTTCATCACCTTCCGAATCTTTCCCAACTCCCGCATCAGGGGTTCCTTGGTGTGCAGTCGCCCCGCCGTGTCGATAATGGCTACGTCAATCCCGCGGGCCTGAGCGGCTTGCAAGGTGTCGAAAGCCACCGCCCCGGGGTCGGCCCCCGGCTGATGGGCCACCATGGGAACGTCGGCACGTTCCGCCCACGTGCGCAACTGGTCGATGGCCGCCGCCCGAAATGTGTCGGCGGCACCCAATATCACCGACTTGCCCTGCGCTTTGAACCAATGCGCCAGTTTGCCGATGGTGGTCGTCTTTCCCGCACCGTTGACGCCCACCACCATGATCACAAACGGTTTTCGGCTGGAAACGCCTTCATCCCACGGGCTTTTCTGGTCCACCACCAACAACGCCCCCATATTCCGGTAAAGGTGTTCATAAAGGGCCTCCACCGTCATTCCCCCTTCCCGTTCGACCGTTTCTTCCAGCCGCTGGATGATATAGCCCACCGTATCGACGCCCACATCGGCGGTGATGAGGATGTCTTCCAGCTCTTCCAGAAAGTCGGCGTCAATTTTGGGACGGCCGCCTAATGCCCGTTTGATCTTCGACCAGAAGCTCGTTCGCGTTTTTTCCAGTCCCTTTTCCCATTGGCTCGCCGATTCCCGGGCTTTCTCTTTCTTACGCCGGAACACGTCCCAGAATCCCATCCGTTTTGGTTGTCATTTTCCAGTGCCCCCATATCCCCATAGGTCTATCCATCGGGGCGTCAGGGGCTCATCCATAAACAATCGGAGGCTGGCCTTGAAGGCGTCGCTCCATTCCGTGACAAAAATATGCATCCCGCCACCGTCGGCCCGTCCCGAGAAAAGCGCCCGCTGCGTCAATTCCCGATGCAACACCTCGGGGATGACCTCCGTGCTGTCGATGACCCTGAGGTGGGGCCCGACCACGTCTTCAATCTCCCGATGAATCAATGGATAATGCGTGCATCCCAACACCAGCACATCCAATCCCATCGTCCATTTAGGCGGCAGATAACTTCGGATGACGCTGCGGCTGATGCTGTTGTTGAAGAAACCCTCTTCCACCATAGGGGCCAGCAGGGGCGTGGCTTTGGCCTTGATCAGGATATCCGGACGGCGGCGTCGGAAGCGGCGTTGGTAGGCGCCCGAGCGAATGGTCCGGCGCGTCCCGATCACGCCCACCGACCGCACGCCGGGCATCTCAACCACATGGTCCACCATCGGGTCGATCACATTCACCACCGGAAAACGCCGCCCCCACCGTCCGGCAAGATAACGGCCGGCGGAGGCCGACGCCGAATTGCAGGCAATGACCAGCGCTTTAATGGCATACTTCGCCACCAGCCACTCTACAATCCGGTCGGAATAGCTTCGGATGGCAGTGGAAGAGCGATCGCCGTAAGGCAGGTGGGCCAGATCGCCCACAAATACAAAGTCTTCTCCCGGAAAGGCCCGCCGCAGCGCCCGCAGAATCGTCAGGCCGCCCAGGCCGGAGTCGAAAATACCGATGGGGGCCGCCGACACCCGACTATTTCCCCTTCTTCGCCCCGCTTCCTGCACCGGGGGCGATGCCGAGCTTGCGCTTCACAGCAGCGGTAATGTCATATTGCGGGGCGGCATACAGCACCGTCCCCATCGATATGTCCAGCACGTAAGCGTATCCCTTTTCTTTAGCCACCTGTTCGATGGCCTGATTGACTTTCCGCAAGATCGGTTCCAGCAGGGCCTGTTTTTTCGTCAGGATGTCTTCCTGAGCCTGCGTTTGAAAGCGGGCAATGCGCTCTTCGAGCTGGGCAATCTCCAATTCTTTATCCCGACGAAGCGCATCGCTCATGGTCTGGGCGTTCTTTTGATAGTTTTCCAGTTTCTTCTTATACTCATCCATCAAGGCCGACAGCTGATTCTGAAGATTCTGACCATATTTTTCCAGCTGCGTTTGGGCCCGTTTATAGTCCGGCAGGATCGTCAATATTTCCTGGCTGTTAATATGGGCGACTTTTTGGGCTTTGAGTGGAAAAGCCACAGCCCCCACAAGCACAAAAGCCAGCAGTCTCAGGGTTTTCGTCATGTGAATGATGATTTTAGATGGGTAAGGTTGCAAAAATAGGTCCTTTATTCGCGTGGAAAAATTCGTTTCAAGGGCGACTCGGAAGTTTTATCCCGCTTTTCCCGGCCCGACTTCTCCCGTTTGTTGTTCTGCTCGTCGGTGATGCCGAGGATATCCATCACCTCCGGCGTGCGGTCATATTTTGCGTTGGTAAAGATCAGGCCCGGAGTAGCCGACTTGTCAAACACCATGTCAAGGGCTTCTTCGTTGGCCAGTTGCTGGATGGCCCGATATATCCGGTCCTGAATCGGCTTAAGGAGTTCGGCCTGTTTTTGAGCCAGCAAGCCGTTCTCGCTGAAAAACTTTTCTTTCAACTGGAAAAGGGCCTGTTCTTTTTGCTGGATTTTTTCCTCTCGCTGCTTGCGCATGGCCGGCGTGAGCAGCGGTTTCTCGGCTTCATAGGTTTGATAAAGATGCTCTAACTCCTGCTGCTTGCTCCGCAGGTCTGCTTTCCATTGTTTGACGAAAGCTTCGAGCTGGACCATGGCCGACTTATAGGCCGGCATCCGCTGCATAATATGCTCCACATCCACATAGGCAATGCGCTGCGCCCAGCCTGTTCCGGTTCCCAGCCATGCCGTCATCAACAAAATACCGATAATACGTTTCATCCTTAAAAACGTTGACCAATGACAAAATGGAAGTTGCCGCCGTGAGCGGTGGGATTGCCGGGAACGGGGTC
>JALVCQ010000072.1 GCA_027009805.1 Bacteroidota bacterium | reverse complement strand
TCATTTCTTTCCGATGAAGAAATGCGCGCCCTCGCCGAATGGCTCGACGAAATTCCCGAACAGTGGCCGCCGTTGAGGGACAAAGTCGTATTTTTGATATTGGCAAGCACGGGCATCCGTCGGGCCGAGTTGCTGGCCCTTACAACCGACGATGTGGACATGAGCGGACGCAAAATACAGGTCATCGGAAAAGGGAACAAGCCGCGACAGATTCCGCTGTTGGATTACATGCATCGTCTGCTGGCCGCCTATCTGAAACGGCGGCGGAGCATAGCTTGCGCAACGGCGGCGTTGATCGTCACCGACAAAGGCCGGCCCGCCTACCCTTCCCTAATCTATCGGATTGTGCGCCGCCTTTCCATGGAGCTGGCGGGGAAAACCCTTTCGCCGCATCAGTTGCGGCACTCGTTTGCCACGGTGCTGCTCAATCGGGGAGTGGATATTATGACCATCAAAGAGCTGCTGGGACATGCTTCGCTGGCAGCCACGCAGATATATACGCATGCGTCGGTGGCCGCGCTCAAAAAAGCCGTGGCCCAGGCGCATCCGCATGGATGAAAAATGAAAAAAACGGAAAAGATGAACTTTAGATTGCACGGAAAGGATCATTTGTCACCGGTTCAAGAGGACATTCTGGCGAAAAAGATGCGGAAGATTGAGCGGATTGCTCAGGGAATGGAGGATCTCGTAATATTTATTAAGGAGTGCGTTCCGGGCCGCTGTGAGATGGAGATGAAGGCCGTGGTTAAGGGGGCGCCGCTTTTTACCCGTGCCGCCGGCAAGACGTTCGAAAAGAGCGTCGATTCGGCGATAGAGGCGCTGGTGCGCCAGATGAAGACCCATAAAGAACGCCTGGCGGGGAAATAGTCGATTCTTGCGAGGAAGGGAGCTTGTGGGGAGGAAAACAGCGGCGGGCGGTCGAAAAAAATATTTTTTACGAACCCCCGAGCCGGAAAATCTTTTTTTAGCTTTGCAGCCCCTCAAAAAGAGGGTCGGTGTTTAACACCGCCCAGAGGGCCGATGTAGCTCAGCTGGTAGAGCAACGGATTTGTAATCCGTAGGTCGTGGGTTCGAGTCCCTCCATCGGCTCATCGAGACGGGCGACGTGGATACCATTCGGGGAGATGCCGGAGCGGTCAAACGGGGTGGACTGTAAATCCATTGGCGTATGCCTACGGTGGTTCGAATCCACCTCTCCCCACAGGCCCGCTGCGGGAGTAGCTCAGTTGGTAGAGCATCAGCCTTCCAAGCTGAGGGTCGCGGGTTCGAGTCCCGTCTCCCGCTCGACGGAAGCCGATGTAGCTCAGTGGTAGAGCGCTTCCTTGGTAAGGAAGAGGTCACGGGTTCAAGTCCCGTCATTGGCTCAGCAGCAATGCAACTTAAAAGTTAGGAATAATGGCAAAAGAAAAATTTGAGCGCACAAAACCGCACGTCAACATCGGGACCATTGGTCACGTTGACCACGGGAAAACGACGTTGACGGCCGCCATCACCAAGGTGTTGGCTGAAAAGGGATTGAGTCAGCAAAAGTCGTTTGAGGAGATTGACAATGCTCCGGAAGAACGTGAGCGGGGGATTACCATCAACACCGCCCACGTGGAGTATGAGACCGACAACCGCCACTATGCGCACGTGGACTGTCCCGGTCACGCCGACTATGTGAAAAACATGGTCACGGGGGCGGCCCAGATGGACGGCGCCATTCTGGTGGTGGCCGCCACCGACGGTCCGATGCCCCAGACCCGCGAGCACATCCTGCTGGCCCGTCAGGTGGGCGTCCCCCGAATTGTGGTGTTCATGAACAAAGTCGATCAAGTGGATGACGAAGAGATGCTCGACCTGGTGGAAATGGAAATCCGTGAGTTGCTCGACCAGTATGGCTATGACGGCGACAATACGCCCATTATCCGCGGGTCGGCGCTGGGCGCGCTGAACGGCGAACCCGAATGGGTGGCTAAGGTGGAAGAACTGATGCAGGCGGTGGATGAATACATCCCCGTGCCGCCGCGTCCGAAAGACAAGCCCTTCTTGATGCCGGTGGAAGACGTGTTCAGCATCACCGGCCGGGGAACCGTGGCCACAGGCCGGATCGAACGGGGCGTGATTCATACGGGCGATGAAGTGGAAATCGTCGGGTTCCGCGACAAACCCCTCAAAACGGTGGTGACGGGGGTGGAAATGTTCCGCAAAATCCTCGACGAAGGCGAAGCCGGTGATAACGTCGGCCTGTTGCTGCGGGGGGTGGACAAGCGTGAAATCAAGCGGGGAATGGTGATTGCACAGCCCGGGTCGATTACGCCGCACAAAAAGTTCAAAGGTGAGGTGTATATCCTGAGCAAAGACGAAGGCGGACGCCATACCCCCTTCTTCTCCGGATACCGGCCCCAGTTTTATTTCCGGACCACCGACGTAACCGGCACGGTGACCCTCCCCGAAGGCGTGGAAATGGTGATGCCGGGCGATAACGTGACCATTACGGTGGACCTGATTGCGCCGGTGGCCCTTGAAAAAGGCCTTCGCTTCGCAATCCGTGAAGGAGGCCGGACCGTGGGCGCCGGACAGGTAACCGAAGTGCTTGACTAATATGCATCAAACGGCGGAGAGGATGCGCCTTCCGCGGAAGGCCGCATCCTCTTTGTCGCTGTACGGGTGTAGCTCAATTGGTAGAGCGTCGGTCTCCAAAACCGAAGGCTGGGAGTTCGAGTCTCTCCACCCGTGCCTAAGCAAACAATAATGAAGCGCATCCGGGAAATCTTACAGGTAACCTACGAGGAGCTGGTCCATAAGGTGACCTGGCCGTCGTGGGAAGAGCTGTGGAGCAGCGCCACGGCCGTGCTCGTCAGCTCTTTCATCCTGGCGCTTATCATCGTGTTGATGGATGCGGTATCGAAGCAGATCTTGCAGGTGATTTATCAGCTCTTTTAATCACAACGATGGCGGAGAAAGGAGAACGCAAATATCGGTGGTATGCGCTGAAAGTCCTCTCGGGCAAAGAGGAGAAGCTGAAAACGCAGATCTGGCAGGAGCTCGAGTGGGAAGGGATGAAAGACCTGGTAGAAGACATCGTGTATCCGGTCGAGAAAATCGTCCGGATGCGCAATAACAAACGAATGGTGCGGGAGAAAAACATGTTTCCCGGCTATTTGTTTTTGAAGGCGGTCAACGTGCAGGACCTCGAGCCGGTGTTGCGCCGCATCACGGGGGTGGCGGGGTTTGTGAAAGTAGGGAAGGAAATCTTGCCCCTTTCGCCCGAGGATGAACGGCGCATGTTTGCCAAGTTTAATGAAAACCTCGAAGAAGCGGTGACGCCGGAGGTCCGCTTTGAGGTGGGCGAGACCGTCAAGATTGTGGATGGTACCTTTGCGGGCACTATCGGAACGGTGGAGGACATCAACGAAGAGCGGCTCAAGTTGTTGGTGTCCGTCGAGATTTTCGGGCGTAAGATTCCTATTGAACTGAACTACCTTCAGGTAGAAAAACAATAAGCAACGAATGGCAAAACAAGTCGTAGGCCAGATTAAATTGCAGATTCGGGGCGGGCAGGCCAGTCCGGCCCCGCCGATCGGCCCGGCGCTGGGCGCACGGGGGATCAATATTATGGAGTTCTGCAAAGCCTTTAACGCCCGCACTCAGGATCGGGCCGGCAAGTTATTGCCGGTCATCATTACCGTCTATGCCGACAAGTCGTTTGACTTTATCATCAAACAACCGCCCATGTCGGCCTTGCTGATGGAAGCCGCCCGCCTTAAAAAAGGCTCTTCGGTGCCCAACCGAGACAAGGTGGCAAAGCTGACATGGGATCAGGTGGCCACCATTGCTCAGGAGAAAATGCCTGACCTGAACACCAAGAAGCTCCATTCTGCGATGAAAATGGTGGCCGGCACGGCGCGCAGCATGGGCATTGACATCGAAGGAACCCCTCCGT
>JALVCQ010000071.1 GCA_027009805.1 Bacteroidota bacterium | reverse complement strand
ATGGTGGGCGCCTCCCCGACCCGTCAAGTGCGGCGGTTGGCGCGCCATCCCCGCATCGAGGTCACCGGCTTTGTGGACGACCCCTATGCCCTCCTCAAAGGCAGCCTGTGCACCGCGGCGCCCATGCAGACCGGCGGCGGCATTCAAAATAAAGTCCTCGAAACCATGGCCCTGGGCACCGTCAACATTGTCTCCCCCTTGGCCGCCCGCGGCATCGGCGCCCGACACGGCCGTCACTGGCTCGTCATCGACGACCCGCAAGAGATGGCCCACACCCTTAACGACATCGCCGCTCATCCCGAGAAATACCTGCCCCTCGGCACCGCCGCCCGAGACTACATCCGCCGCCACTTCACCTGGACCATCTACGGCCGGAAAATCCGGGAAGTGGTGGAACAGGTCCGAAAAGAAAAGTCAGGGTCGTAAAGACACCTCCCCCTTGGCCTCCCTTGCAGTCAGGGACGGGGTACTAATATTTTCCTTCATCAGCCGAATAGCATCTTCCAGCGCCCTGAGTCTTTCCCGGGTAAGCCGCCTTTCATTGACGGCATAACCCTTTACCAGATAATTCTTCAATACATTGGTCGCCCATATTCGAAATCGGGTAGCCTGCCTGGAATTAACACGGTAGCCGACAGCGATGATCATGTCAAGATTATAGTAGGTAATCTTTCTTCTCACGCTCCTTTTTCCCTCGGTTTGAACTGTTTCCATTTTGGAAACAGTTGAGTTCGGCAGCAATTCTCCCGAATTAAATATATTTTTAATATGCTTCGATATAGCTGCCTTCTGGACATCAAACAAGTATGCAATCTGATTCAACGTCAGCCAGATGGTCTCCTCCTTTAGTTGAACCTCCACCTTTTTACCCTTATCTTCAAAAACAATCGACATATCTCCGACTTGCATTCTTCCATTCAATGGCTTATCAAATTTATGGTAAACGTATTGATGTAACCCTATTTCTGCTGCTGATGTTCCATCCTCACACATCAAAGCAAAACCCCAAACACGAAGGCCCTTTCCCTGCCTACTTCCCGTATTTCTCAACAAACAGCCCCAGCAAGCCCCCCAACACCACAGTTGAGATGCTCATCGGGAGAATGCTGGAAGGGTCGTGCCACCACACCATAAAAGCCACCGGCACCAGCGCCAGCACCGCCACAAGAATACCCTTGATGACCGCCGGGAGGTGGATGTGCACCGCAGCGATAAAAAAGCCCACAATCACCCAGTGAGAAAAAGCAGAGAGATTGGCATCCCAGGGCATATCCTGCACCACCATCGGGACCACGTCGAGTACGCCCGCCACAGCCCCCAACAACACGCCCACGATGATTTTTTTCTTGTTCACATCAACACGCTTTATCCCCCCTCAAAGTTACCAATCTCTCACGGGCGTGTGGTTATCAGCGGAGGGGGGGGGATTCGAACCCCCGGACCCCTTGCGGGGTCTTCGGTTTTCAAGACCGACCCGTTCAACCGCTCCGGCACCCCTCCAAATAATAAGGCCGCAAATTTCTATCTTTTCGATTGAAACCGGCGAGATTGGACCGCCAGTTTTTTTCGGGCATACACGAGCCCGCGGTTCAACTCATAGCCCACCACGATGGCTACGGCATTAAAGTAAAACCACAACATCAACGCGATGAGGGCGCCCAGCGACCCATACAGAAGATTATATCGGGCAAAATGCTCGAAATAGTAGCCCACCGCCGCCGAAGTCATCAGCAACAGCAGTGTGGCCAACACCGCCCCCGGCGAAAAACGCTTCCAGCGCATCGAACTGCGCGGGCCGTAGAAATAGATAAAAGACACGGTTAGCCAGATAAAAGTAAGCGAGAGGGCATATCGCATCCCTTCCAGCAACCACAGTTTCCAGCTACCATGGGGAAACCAACGGCCGAGCAGCCAATCGATCAGAAACTCAAAACCCACATATAGAGCGATCGTGAAGATCGAGAACAACATAATCACCAATGTCATCCATATCGCGGTGATTCTTTTCTTCACAAACGAGCGGGGGTCGTGAATATCGAACGTCTCAATCATGGCATAGACGCCATTGGAGGCAAAGTAAAGCGCGATGACAAGCGTAAATGAAAGCAGCCCGCCCCGCGGATTGTGCACCACATCATACACCGTGCGTTCGATCAGGGGGACCACATCGGGTGGGAGGCCTTCCCGCACGGCAATCATGATATACTGTGCCAGGCCTTTGATGGGCAAATAAGGGATCAAAGTCAGCAAAAACATGAGCCCCGGGATGGTGCCCAGAAAAAGGTTAAAAGCAATGGCCGAAGCTTTCAGGTTGATGGACTCGTCCAGCAGCTGGTGAAAATAAAAGCGAATGGCAAAATAGAGGGGGATGCCCCGAAAGCCGGGCAAGGAGATCCGTTTCAACGATTGCAAGAAGCGCAAAAGGAAGGGAAACCGCCGGAACCACTTCATTGTTCTCGGAAATAAGGCGCCAGGGCCGCCAGCAGCATCTCCGGCGCCCGCCGCACCTTGCGGGTGGCGGCATCCACAAAAGCCAGCACCGTCATGCCTTCGGCGGCGCGCCGCCCCGCTTCGTTGAAGAGCGTATAGTCAAAGCGAACGGCGGCACGGGGAAGCTCCGGAATCGCTGTTTCTATCACCACCTCCTCATCATACGATAAGGGAGCCAGATAACGCACCCGAAAATCGATCACCGGCAAAAGAATGCCCATCTCCTCCAATTTTCGGTAGCTGATGCCCAGGCTTCGCATCGTCTCGACCCGCCCCACTTCAAAGAACTCGGCATAACGGCCGTAATACACCTGGTCCATCCGATCGGTGTCGGCATACCGAACCCGTAAGGTAATGCGATGGCGATACATACCCGTGCAAAAGTATAAGGTGGCGGATCGGCCGGCCTTACCCACAAAAAAACTGCGCCCGAAAGAAGGCCTTCTTTCGGGCGCAGTCGGATGAATGTGCGCGTAACGCTATAAGCTTAGTAGAGCGCCGATTTTACTTCGAACTCGACGTATCCTTTGTTGTTGGCCGTGGTGGCCGAAGCGTCGGTGGTGTTAACTTCTTTAATGTGAAGCAACACATATTCCTCTTTTCCACGGAGTTTCACGGCATACACATCGCCTGTTTCCACCTTAATCTTGCTCACCGGGGCCACCGAGGCGTCCATGTAGTCCTTCCGGATCTGCGCGTCGAGCACATACTGGTCAGGCGTTTTCGACACCTTCACAAACTTCGTCTTGTTAATGATGGTGCCGCTCTGGTCATCATAGCCGGCCCAGAGATCGCCCGTCACCGGCCGGCCCACCTTGGAGGCGTCTTCAAGGTCTTTTTCCGCGTCGTCATCATTGACGGTTTTGGGCACGAGCAGGCGCAGGTCAAACGCCCCTTCCTTCGAACTGAACTTATGCCATACCCGAAAGTTTTCCTGCGTTTGCGGGTTTTGGGAATAGGAAGAAAGGCGGTTCCCCAGCTGGAGGTCGAGTGTGGCCGAGCCGGAGTTGTTGTTTTTATCCGTGGCCGTGGCTTTGATAGAGAGCACATCCGCCGGCGTCAACGTATCGCCCGTGGGAAGGATAAAAGGCACTTCATAGGGGACTTCAAAAATCATTAGGTTGGTGTCTCCCACCAGGGTCAGCGAGTAGCTGCCGATTTGAGCCACCACGTTAATGGATTCCACCGTCACATTCGACGACACTTTGACTTTCACCTTCACCGTTTGCCCTATCTCAGCATAGCCGGCCGGGAGCTCGTCGGTAGTCGGCGAGACTCGTTCGACGGTGACGTCGGGTTTCACCACCCCGCCGTCATCATTATTATCGTCCTTATTACAGGCTGAAAAGAGGAAAGCAAAGCCGAGAACTGCTAAGGATGCACTCAGGAGCTTTTTCATCATCATTTTGAGGTTTAAGATTGGTTAAGTTTATTTTTTCTTGGAAAGCGCCACTTTAAATTCCGGCGTGTTCCAGTAGTTATAAAACTCGAGGTCTTCGCTTGCCACGTCGGCCAGGTCGGGATCGAGCTCAATGGCCCGGGCCAAGCTGGTGGAGAGGAGTTCTTTGTCTCCTTTCCGGGCGCCGATGATAGCCCGCAGATAAAAATGATCGGCATTCTTATCGGTCACGCATTGCAGTTTCTGCATGGCTTTGTCATATTCGCCCAGCAGGGTGTAAGCGAGGGCGGCGTTGTAGTCACACTGGTCGGGCGGGAAAGAAGCAACGGCCGATTCGTAGTCGCCCTTCTTAATATAGGTAATCCCCTTGTTATTGGCCTGCGGAATACCTTTTTGTTCTGCCAAGTCAAAGGTTTCAAGGGCCTTTTCGTAGTCTTTCAGCTCGGAATAGGTGATCCCGAGGTTGTTCAGGATGGTGTCATTGTCTCCGAATCGTTGGCGCGCCCATTCCAGTTTTTCTTTGGCTTTTTCATAGTCGCCTTCAAGGATATAGGAGACTGCCTCGTTGTTATATCCCACCCAATCTTGAGGGGCTCTTTTTTGATATTCTTGATAGGCCGCCCGTTTTTTTGCCGGGTCTTTGGTGTTGTAGGCATACAGGAGGAGTTCGGTTTTGGAAAGTTCTGCAAGGTTGGCGTCTCCCACCTGCATAATTTCCTCCACTTTACGCATCGCCCCGCTGACCACCAACACGATTTCACTCCGACGCAAGCGCGGCAGATAAACATCCACCAATGCCTGCCATGCATCCGCTTTTCGCAATGCCGCTTCTTTTTCATCCAGCGACATGTTAGACGCCAGAATGTTGAGGATGGCTTGTTTTTGATTGGCCGGTAAGTCGGAATGTTCCACTTCTTTCCGCAGTCCTTCCCAGTCTTCCGGCGTGTTGATTTGCTCGAAGAAGTCGGGCACGCGTGCGTCCTTTATGCCCCGACGGGCCATCTCACGACTCACGAAGCGGGCCACCACTTTCGCCCGGTTTTTTGACAGCAACACGTTCCAGTCTTGCGGTCCGTCCGGTGAGGCATACCCTTTAATCAACACCTTCCGCACCTTAATATTGGTGTCTTTGGGCATTTCGAGGATATGCTGCACTTCGGGTTTGCGGATTTCGCTCTGGCGTAGCTTCCATTTGTTGATTTCGAAATAAATGGTCTCCGTGGGATGTTTCGCTTCGGGTTTGAGGTCTTTATCCGCCCGGTAATCGCTGTTATGGGGCACGGTGGCATAAGGCCCCTTTTTCCACTCATCAAAGATATTCTCGCCTTTTTTCTTAGCGTCGTCCGACAGATTGAGGCGGAAGCCTTCGGACAACCCTGCGATCAACACATCATAAGTGGGGTGTACGGTCAACGGCGTGGTGATGACCCCCATGAGCAGGCGCCGCGGTTCGACCGTATAGCAGAGGTCGGCGGCATCGTCGTATTCTGACTCCAGTTTAAGATTCGGAATCACGTCCACCTGCATTTTCTTATAGTCATCGGTGTAAGGCAAGACTTCTTGATAGTTGAGGGTCTTCCCTTTCTTGGGGTCGATGGTGATATAGCTGGAAGTATCTTCCACGCGGGCTTTTGGTCCTCGGATATTCAGCTCTTTGAGGGGCTTTTGTCCGATTTCTTTGCCCTGATACTTCATCACGAAGGCGAACCGCAACGTCGATTGCGGATAGAGGTATTTGGGGGCGATTTTCACTTTGGCGGGAATGGCGATAGAATCGCCGCGCACTTCGACAATCTGCTTCTCCGTAGAGATTTCCACCTTTTCATCAAAGGCGTCCGCTTGTTTTTTAATATTCTTACAGGCGGTCAGGAAACCTATTCCGCCGGCCAGCAGAAACAGGGCGCCCATGCGCGCCGACTTTCCATGTCGTGACGTCTTCGTTTTCATATTACTATGACTTGTTTCAATGGGCAAAGATAGGCTTTCTTTTTTATTTCCCTCTTGACATCTCACTAAAAAAACCTCCTCGGATTTGCGTCCTGTAATTTGGATAGCCTCCAAATTGAAAAACAGGCCAAAGTTCCATCATTCCTGCATCTACCTTTGCAAGAGTCAAAACCAGTTTTTGCCATGTTTGCTTCATTGCTTGCATTTTTCTTTGCCGCTGATTCACTTGCCACGTTCACGCTGGCGCCTGTTACCGTCAGCGCGACTACTCAACGATGGTCTTACCCGCTTTTGTATAACCGGGCCTCTATCTATCATGCGCTGGAATACAGCGGGTTAGGCGTTATTCGGAAAGGGCCCGATTTTGCCCTGGATATCGAATGGGAAGGATTCAAACGGTATGACTTGACCGTATCTATTGACGGCGAACGTCAGCACAACGGCTGTCCAAATCGCATGGATGCCCCTATTGTCAAGTTTAATCCGCTTGAGCTGGAAGAAGTGCAGTTTACCACCAGCAGCAACACCCTGCATACAGGATTAGGGGGCGGCGTGATGGCCCGACGGCGTATTCCTTCCAAGGAGCTGAATGTGAGCGGTTATATGCGCGGCGGCATGCTAAAAACGCCGCTGATTGACGTGGGAGCCGCCGTAGAATGGAAATCACACGGCCTTTACACCCGCTATTACCAGGCCCAGCCTTACATCAATGGAGAAGGTAAGTCGTTTTTGGACCTATATAATTATAAGGAGTTGCCGGAATGGGGATATCAAATGACGGACGTTACATTGCAGGGAAAAAGAGGGCATTGGCGATACGGCGGATATGTTCGGGAGTTTAACGACATCCTTTTCCCCTATCTGATGATGGATGAGCGGTATAATCAGGATCTGGGCGGTTTTGTGGAATACAATGGACATCATTTTTATTTCACTTCCATTCATCACGTCATGAACTCGGGACTTCGTCAGGGAATGTTTATGGAGACGGATGCACGGGTGCTGACCGCCGGCGTGACGGGAAAATCTTATGAAATTTATTGGCGGCGTTGGGATGCCGTCAACGAGATGCGCATGATGAACATGCGGCCGATGACGCAGGCCATGATGGGACGGCTGGATGATGTTCGCGGCTCGATTCATCATGCAGTGCATATCAACGGGTTCGAGCTCGAGGGGCGGCTGGGTGTGCACCATTCCCGTCTGGGAGACAGCGCCCGGCTGAACCTGCTGGAAAATTACTACTCGGAAGCCCGCGGCAACCGCACTTTCGTTCCGTTGGGCATCGGCATCAGTAAGAAAGGAAAAATCCAAGCCAAAGTGGAGATGGCCATGGAGGCGCCGGAATCGGAATACCTTTACATCACCTTGAAGCGCCCCATGGGCAAACCTTCCTGGTATGGCAACCCGCTCCTCAAGCCCGTGATGCGCTTTTCGGGCCGGATTGGGTCGGAATGGGCGCCCTACGTTCGCGGGGAGGTGTTTGCCCACTACATTAAAAACTACGTGGGGCTGACAACCACAGGAGGGACGGCGCCCTACTATTCCTACAAGAACATCGACGTGTTCACGGCCGGCTATAACCTGCAAGCCCAGTGGAAATGGTTCCGGCTGACGAGCACCTACACATGGGGACAAAATCTCACTGATAAACTGCCGTTGGCCGAGGTGTCGCCGTTGAAAAGCACATTCCGGATCACATCACCCTTCTGGAGAGGATTTCGGGCTTACGGGGCCGTGGTGGGCCATGCCGCCCAACACCGCATTGACAGCACGGTGGGCGAAACGGCCACGCCCGGCTGGCTTCGGTTTGATGCGGGCATCCAATACGTGAAGGGACCCTGGCGGGCGGAAGTGGAGATGATCAACATCACTGATAACAATTACTATCAGCACCTTTCGTATATCCGGAATCCCTTCATGATGCAGCGGAAGGTGTGGGAGCCCGGACGGTCGTTAACCATCGGCGTTTACTACGTTCCCACGCGGCGGTAGGCTTGCCGACCGGAAAGCTGCATTTTTGCAGCGGCATGAAAGTCGGCATTGTCGTTTTTCCAGGGTCCAACTGCGATCGGGACCTGCATGACGCGTGTAGGCGTCATGGGTTTGATGTTCAATATTTATGGCATAAATCCTCGACCCTTCCGGCCGTGGACATGGTGATGTTGCCGGGTGGTTTTTCTTACGGCGATTATCTCCGCCCCGGCGCCATTGCGCACCTGTCGCCCATTATGGAAGCCGTCAAAGCTTTTGCCCGTGCGGGCGGCAGGGTGTTGGGAATATGCAATGGCTTTCAGATACTGTGTGAGACGGGGCTGTTGCCGGGTGCGCTTTTGCGGAACCGGTCGCAGAAGTTCATCTGTGGGGACGTGTATTTGAGGGTGCATCCGGATCACTGGCTGACCCGCGAGGCGCCGCCGGTGGTGCGCATTCCCATCGCTCACGCTGACGGGCGCTATTACGTGGATGCCGCCACGCTCGAAAAAATGGAAGCAGCGGGACAGGTTCTTTTCCGTTACTGTGACGCGGACGGCAACGCCGGTGCGGACGCCAATCCCAACGGGTCGGTGGCCAATATTGCGGGGGTATGTAATGAAGCGGGCAACGTGGTGGGGATGATGCCCCATCCGGAACGGGCGGCGGACGTGCGTCTGGGAAAGACCGACGGCGGCTTTCTGTTTCAGTCAATGCTTTCTTATGCCTGAGGTTCCAGACTATTTTATCTCGCTGGAGGCGCGTTACGGGGCGCATAATTACCATCCGTTGCCGGTGGTGCTGACCCGCGGTTCGGGAATATATGTATGGGACGTGACAGGCCGGCGGTATTTTGATTTTCTTTCGGCATATAGTGCGCTTAATCAGGGGCATAATCATCCACGCATCGTGGAGGCCGCCGTGGAGCAGATTCGGCGGCTGAGCCTGACCTCTCGGGCCTTTTACAACGACCGGTTGGGCGAAGCGGAAGCCTTTTTATCCCGTCTGTTCGGGTATGACAAGGTGCTGCTGATGAACTCCGGTGCCGAGGCGGTGGAATCGGCCATCAAGATTGCCCGTAAATGGGGATATGAGAAGAAAGGCATCCAAGACGGTGCAGCGAAGATTGTAGTTGCTTCACACAATTTTCACGGACGGACTACGACCATCATTTCTTTTTCCACGGACCCCACGGCCCGGACGCACTTTGGGCCTTACATGCCGGGATTTGAGATTATTCCTTATGACGATGTGGATGCACTGGCGGAAAGCTGTGCTGATCCTTCGGTGGTGGCATTTCTGGTGGAGCCCATTCAGGGCGAGGCAGGCGTCATTATCCCCTCTGCGGGCTATTTGCAACAGGTGCGGCGCCTCTGCTCCCGCCACAACGTATTGTGGATGGCTGATGAAATCCAGACGGGGCTGGGACGCACGGGACGGATGCTGGCGGTGGCGCACGAGGGCGTTCGTCCGGATGTGTTGATTCTGGGGAAAGCGCTCTCGGGCGGCATCCTGCCGGTGTCGGCGGTGTTGGCTGATGACGAAGTCATGGAAGTGCTCACACCGGGCACGCACGGCTCCACATTCGGCGGCAATCCAGTGGGCGCGCGGGTATTGCGGGAGGCGGTGAGCGTGATCATCGACGAAAACCTGGCGGGAAATGCCGAACGGATGGGGCACCTGTTTCGTCGGATGCTGCGCAACATTCAACACCCCGCTATTCGGGAAATCCGGGGAAAAGGATTATTAAATGCCATCGAGCTGACCGAAGATGCCGGCTTTACCGGGCGGCAATTTTGCGAGGCCCTTCTTACCGAAGGTATCCTGGCCAAAGACACGCACGGACAAACCGTGCGGTTCGCCCCGCCGCTTACGATTCGTCAGGCCGAGATGGAAGAAGCCCTGGAACGGATCACAGCGGCACTGCAACGGCTGACTGAATAGTCTATCAATAGCCATCATGCCCTCCCGGGCAATAAAAAAGCGGGCACCCCGGCAAGGGATGCCCGCTCATTTTGTGTTGCCCGTCCTATTTATTCCTATCCGCTTTTCCGTCGATGAGCGCCTCGAACTTTGTGACGCGTTGCGAAAGCGCTTCAATCTGACGGCGCTGCTCCTCAATCGTTTTTTGCTGGGCCTGAATAGCGGCGGTGAGGATGGGGATCAGTGCGTCGTAGCTGACGCCGTAAAGGTCTTTTTCCGGATCAGCAGGGACTTCCACCGCCTCCGGTACCACGTGGACCAGTTCTTGGGCCAAAAAACCATATCGATATGCCCCCTCTTCCGACAGTTTCAACTCTCCTTCGGGGGTCCATCGGCTGGAATGATGAAGATAATGGACGGGTCGCAGTTGGGCCACTTTTTGAAGGGCTTCTGAGCCGGAGATCGCGGCCACCTCTGTCTTCACCCGGGCATCCGAGTAAATAACCCAGTCATTTGCCCTGCCCTTGCCGACGCCTGCCAGGGTGTTGTTCGGCAACTCCAGCGCATAGGTAGGATTGGCATTGTTAATCCCCACACGGTAATGGGAGCCGTAGGGTCCGATCAAAAACGCATTACTGGCGGTGATAACAGGCAGGGTGGAGGCCCCGTTAAACCCCCACACAAAGGTACGATCGCCCGCAGCCCCTAATTTCATACCCCGTCCACCGACCCAGGAATAGTCGCCGGCGGCGGTATTAAGATATCCGCCGCTGATGGTGCTGTATATGCCGCTGGCGGTGTCTTTATAGCCACCGCCGACGACACTCCCCCAATTGGAGGCGAGGTTATAAGCCCCACCGCCCACAGCGGTATAATACCCACTTGCCGCATTGGAATATCCGCCGGCGACGGTGCTGCGATTACCGTCGGCGATGTTAAGCCATCCGCCCCCGACGGTGCTGTAATATCCACTGGCCGTGTCTTTATAGCCACCGCCGACGGTGGCATAGGAGAGACTCGCTGCATTCTGGGATCCGCCGCCCACCGTGCCGGCATAGCCGCTTGCCGTATTACGGAATCCGCCCCCCACCGTGCCATAAGAGGCTCCGGCGGTATTACGAAATCCGCCTCCCACAGTGCTGGCCCATCCGGCAGCGGTATCTCTATATCCTCCTCCTGTGGTTGCATAAAGGTTGCTTGCCATATTTTGATAGCCACCGCTGACGGTGCTGTAACTCGCATTGGCGGTATTGTTTCGTCCACCGCCCACCGTAGTTCCATAACTACTGGCCGTATTATACCATCCACCGGCGATGGTACTATATTTTCCCCCGGCCAGGTTGTAAGCTCCGCCCGCCACGGCGGCGGAGTCGCCGCTGGCGGTGTTGCCTCGTCCACCGCCGATCGTACTATACCATCCGCTTGCGTTATTAGACCAGCCGCCTCCGACGGTACTGCGGTTTCCGCCGGCTATGTTATAGGCCCCACCGCCGATGGTACTGCGGCCGCCCGTGGCCATGTTGTCATGCCCACCGCTCACCGTACTATGATTTCTGCTGGCGAGATTGAAGCGCCCGCCACCGATGGTACTGGCGTATCCACTGGCGGTGTCTGCGTAGCCTCCGGCCACCGTGCTGTACGTACCACTGGCGGCATTGGCGCCTCCCCCGCCTACTGTACTTTCATATCCGCCGGCGGCGTTATAATACCCACCGCCAACTGTGCTGTATTGGGTGCTTGCGGTATTAAAATAGCCACCGCTGACGGTGCTGCGTCCCCCGCTGGCCGTATTCTCATAGCCAAAAGCTACGGAATAGTTGCCCACATTGGTATTGTCCCACTGAGTTCCTGTTACTCTTCCCGCCCGGATAGCGGCTTTGTTGGGGTTCCAGATAAAAGCCGTCTTTGCACCGGCAGGGACGGCGGCCCCCACTCCGAAAGCCCCTTCAGCATAAATCATCCCGTCGTTGGCTACGTGCAGGCGATAAGCCGGTGATGCAGTGCCGACACCGACGTTGCCGTTATTGTCAATCACCAGATAAGTATTGCCGCCATGCACCACCTTGAGCAAGTCGCCTGCGTAGGCGGCCGGTGCCTGGATGTCCAGTCGGGCGGCGGGAATGGTGGTCCCGATTCCCACTTCCTGTGCTACAGTCGGGCTCATTGCACCCCAGAGCCCCAGAGCCCCGAGGGCCCACATCCTAAGAGAAATACGTAATGCATTCATAAGCTCCTGATTTTATTGATGCTCCAAATATACAGAAAACCAAATAGCACTGTGAGCAAAATATTTCAATGGAGGACTTGCAGGTTACCCCAAGAAACCCCACAAGGAATTGCACAAGCCGCCAACAATACAGCATAAATACAGCGGGCATCCCTGATGGGATACCCGCTGTGCATGGACAAACGAAGACAGTGTTCTGCCCTACTGTTTCTGTGAGCGGCTGCTAATTAAGGCTTCAATGCGGTCGAGGCGTTCTTTGAGCCGCTGATTTTCCTTCCGGACAGCTTGAAGCTGCTGCACCTGCTTCCGCAACGCAGCCATTTCCCGTTGTTGCCGCTCGATGATTTTTTGCTGTTCTTGAATGGCTTTCACAATTGGCGGGACAAACTCGGCATAACGCAGGCCATAGAGCCTCCCGGGCACAATGCCGCTGAACTCATAGCCGATTTCTTCGGCCGCCTGCTTCACTTCCTGAGCAATGAAGCCGGTGTAACGCAGGGTGTCGGGGGATTGACGCATTAATTCTTTTATACGAGGGCTGGCGCAACCTCGCATAATGCTATCTGCTGCAACAGGGTCTCTGTAATAGGTCACCGGCCGGAGCCGCATGATAAAATCAAGCCCGGGCACATTGGGTCTTATCTCTTTCTTAATCCTTCGGTCGGAATAGTTTGTCCAGTTTTGATAGCCGCCTATGGAAACCGTTGCTGAATTCCCAATAAGCGCCTTTCGGGAACCGTCTATCGTTGCATCGGCTCCAATGACAATTGCCTCAATGACCGAATCGTTAGGACCATAGGCCGGACCGATCACACCCGCATTATCTCCAATCACTATATTTTGAATGCCGTATTCCATCTTTCCCGGGTAAGCTCGCCCAACATAAGTTTCATTCCCAATCATTACATTGCCCCAAAAGTGATCTACATCATACTTTAAATCCGAGGGTGCTCCGATGGCGCTAATAGTAGCAGCAGAGCTTCCAATAATTACATTGTAGTCGAACCTTAGAGCATGCTCAGCAGAATCATCCAACAAATCCTCTGCAGCCCCAGCTCCGATAACAGTATTGCCCCGCCCTGGCATAGAGTTCCTTAGTGCATCATCCCCGATAACTACGTTATACCTAAATCCTCCATACTGTAAATAATCGCTATACAGATTTGTCGTATCTCCACGAATAGTCGCGGCCTCTGTTCCAATGATCACGGAATATCCTTCTGGTATGCTATGTGCTGCGGTATCGGCAAGTGCTCGATTTCCTATCACCACTAAATCCACAGCAGAATCTAACTGTATCCCTGTCATCGCTCCGATGGCAACGATTCCGCGCCCATATTCCAGGTCGGGAAGGCCCTGGGAGCCAATCACTACCATGGCACTATCCAGCTCTTCCGGCATCAAGTCCAGAGAATTGAGAACAGAATCTCCAATGGCGACATGATGATTTCCTTTCAGGACATTGAGGGCGGCTTCAGACCCTATCAGGACA
>JALVCQ010000070.1 GCA_027009805.1 Bacteroidota bacterium | reverse complement strand
GGGCTGCTTGCGCCGCCGCTTTATTGATGGCATATGCCCACCGCTCCGTCCCATAGTCGGCCTGCGAGATGGCCGTGGCATTGAACGTATTGGTCTCGATCAGGTCGGCTCCCGCCGCCAGATATTTCCGGTGGATTTCCTCAATGACGTCGGGCCGTGTCAGGCTCAGCAGGTCGTTATTGCCCTTCAACGGCAACGGATGGTCTCGAAACTGCGCCCCCCGAAAATCCGCCTCTTCCAGCCCATATTGCTGAATCATGGTGCCCATCGCACCATCCAGCACCAGAATGCGGGTCTTGAGTAATTGTCGGATATCAGCCCCCATGGCTTCGAAAGTTTGCGTGTGAATCCGCAAATGTAGGCTTTCAGCTTATAAGTGCGATGTTCTTTTTGGGCGTGCCCCTTCGGCGCCTTCATGGGCGCAGACACCGCTGCGCCCCTACACCCCCCGCCCTTCGGGCGCCTTCGGGTCGGGCCCCTGCGGGCTCGGCTGTCCGCCTCGGCCCGCCCGCCGCCTCATGGGCGCAGACATAGCTGCGCCCCTACACAATCCATCCCGCAGGCGGCGTCGGTCCGCCTCGCTGGCGCTCGGCGCCCTCCGGGTCCCTCACGCAACGCAGGGGCACGGCATGTCGTGCCCCTACCCGCGTGCCCCTACGAAAATCATGCTCCGGCATCGCCGCCGATGCCGTTGTTTTGCAATGGTCAATCATGGTCATGTCGAGCCGCTGGTTTCTCATCACAGCGCCCGCCCCGCCGGTGGCGGGGCGGGTGGTGCTGCCGTGGAGTAAGAGCGTGTGGATCCGGCGGTTGGCGATGGATTTTTTGCTGGGGCGGACGCCGGCGTTGCCGGGTGGGCCGCAGGCGGATGATGTGGTGGCGATGGCGCGGGTGGTGTCGGTGCTGCGACGGGGGCAGGGAGGCGATCTGGATGCGGGCGAGGCTGCTACGGTGGCGCGCTTTGCCATGGCGCTGGCGGCGGCTACACCCGGCCGGTGGCGGGTGACGGGGCGCGGGCGCCTTCCCAACCGCCCGATGAAACCGTTGGCTGATGCGCTGCGTCAGTGGGGGGCCGAGCTGGAATGGGAAGGCGAGGAAGGGCGCCTGCCCGTGCGCATCGTGGGCCGGGAAGTCCTCCATTTTGCGCCGGTGCGCATGCGGGCCGATGTGTCCAGTCAGTTTGTCTCGGCGCTGGCGTTGCCGGCTCTGAAGGCGGAAGATCGGCTGCACATCGCGCTGGAAGGCCGGCCGGTGTCGATGCCCTACTTGCGGATGACGCTGACCATGCTGGAACGGGCGGGCGTCCGGTCGCAATGGCGGGAGAATGTCCTGACGCTGTGGCGGGAAGAAGCGGCAGCAGTGCCTCAGTGGATGCCCGAGCGGGATTGGTCGGCGGCCCTCTTCTGGGTGATGATGGCCGTGACCGCCCCGGAGGCGCGCCTCACCTTCCCCGACCTGTCGCTGTCTTCATTGCAGGGGGATGCGCAGGCCGCGATAAAGCTGGCAGACCTCGGCTTGCTGCGGATGACCCAGGCGCCGGATGGCTTGTCTGTGGAGGGCGGGCCGCAGCAGGTGGAAAAGATTGATTGGGCCATGCAGGACATGCCCGATGCGGTGTTGCCGCTGGCAGCGGGGCTGGCGCTGCGCGGCGTGCCTTTTTCCTTTTCGGGCGTGGCCCATCTTCGCCATAAAGAAAGCGACCGCCTGGCGATGTTGGCAGCACTGCTGCGGGACTTGAACATGGCGGTGGAAGTGGGCCCCGATACCCTATCGGCCCGACCGCTTGGGCCGCCTCCTTCATCTTTGCGGTTGCAGACAGCCCATGACCATCGAATGGCCATGCTGGCGGGGCTGCTTACGCTGAAAATCCCCCAGGTGCACATCGACGACCTCGATTGCGTTCGGAAGTCGTTCCCGACCTTCTGGGCGCAGCTTCAGAAAATGGGCTGGACAATTTTGCACGCATGAACAATTCTTTCGGCCATCTTTTCCGCATCACCACCTTCGGCGAGTCGCACGGCCCGGGCATCGGCGTGGTCATCGACGGCTGCCCGCCCGGCATCGCATTCGACCTCGATTTTATCGAGGCGCAATTGCGCCGGCGTCGGCCGGGGGCTTCCTCCTATGTGACGCCCCGCCGGGAATCGGATCGGCTGGAAGTGTGGAGCGGCGTGCAGGAAGGCCGCACGCTGGGCACGCCCATCGCCCTGTGGATTGCCAATCAGAATGTGCGTTCCGAGGATTATGCGCCCTTGCGGGATGTGTATCGGCCATCGCATGCCGATTTTACTTACGAAGCTAAGTATGGTCGGCGGGACTGGCGCGGCGGCGGGCGGGCATCCGGCAGGGAGACGGCCGCCCGGGTGGCCGCAGGCGCGGTGGCGATGCTGTTGCTGCGTCAGCAGGCGGACATTTCTATTCAGGCCTATACCGCACAGGTCGGCCCCTATCGCCTGCCCGAGACACCGCTGACCTATGCGTCCGAGGCCATCGATGCATCGCCTTTACGTTGTCCCGACCCCGTGATGTCGGAAAAGATGGCTGAACTGGTGCAGCAGGTGCAGCAAGAAGGTGACAGCATCGGGGGGACGGTTCGGTGTGTGATCCGTGGGGTGCCCGCCGGCCTGGGCGAACCGGTGTTTGATAAGATGGAGGCCCTGTTGGCGCATGCGATGTTGAGTATTCCCGCAGCGAAAGGTTTTGAAATCGGCGGCGGCTTCTCACTGGCGGCCATGCGCGGGTCGGAGGCCAACGATGCATTTTATAGGGATGAAGCCACCGGAAACATCCGCACGCGCACCAATTGGTCGGGCGGCGTGCAGGGCGGCATCTCCAACGGGATGCCCGTCTATTTTCAGGTGGCGTTTAAGCCGCCTTCATCCATTCGGAAAAAACAGATGACGGTCAACAAAGCCGGAGAGCCCGTGGAAGTGAAAGTAAAAGGACGCCACGACCCCTGCATCGTGCCGCGGGCCGTGCCCGTGGTGGAGGCCATGGCCGCGCTGGTGACGGCGGACCTGTGGCTGCGCCGACAGGCTATTCGTCCAGTGCGCGGGTAAGGCGGCTCCGCTCACCCAGGATGTAAATCACCAGACCAATCAGGCCGGCGAGAAAAGCCCCCAGAAGGGTATCGTTCGTATAGCTGTTTTGGAGAATTTGGAAGCCCAGATAGAGGGCGGCAATGACCATAATGACGATGCCGATAATCATGCCCCATTGCGCTAAAAATGACTTCATGGTGTTTGAGGTTTCAGAATATGATTATATGCCGTATCGTTGACGAGTGTCTTTAATGCGGTCTGCACCACCGGATCGTGCAAATTTAATACTTCCCAGTATCCTTTCATTCCGTAGAGGTGACGGGCCATCACGGCTTTGATGCGCTCGGGCGCATATTGGAAGAACGCTTTTCGTTCGGCCGGCGAGGGTCGGGGCAGTTCTTCGGCCTGCGCTTTGCGTAAAAGGCTGTTCAGCAGTGAGGTGGGCGGCGAATAGTGCCGGGCGAAGTCGGTGGCCGTAGGATATTGTTGGAGCAGCTGCGGGCGTCGGGTTTCCAGATATTGCACGACGAAGGGCGTGAGCAAGCCGCGCCGAATGACGGCGTTCAGATATGTGGATACGTGGACGGTGTCGAGGGGGACGAAGATATCGGGCATGATGCCGCCGCCGCCATACACCACGCGGCCGCCGTGGGTGTGGTATTTGAGCGAGTCGGGAAACTGGATGCTGTCTTTGTTGAAATATTCCCCGCGTTCCCATCGGTGGACGATGTCCATTTCATAGTCCAACAGCCCCCTTTTTCCGGAATGATAGGGGCGCTGGATGACGCGCCCCGAGGGCGTGTGATAGCGGGCCACGGTGAGGCGGAGGATGGCCCCGTCGCGCAGCCGGAAGTTTTCCTGCACCAGCCCTTTACCGAACGATCGGCGCCCTACCACAATGCCCCGATCCCAGTCCTGAACGGCACCGGAGAGGATCTCGCTGGCAGAGGCCGATCCTTCGTTGATGAGGACGGCCAGCGGTCGTGTTTCAAAGTTGCCGTAGTCGGTGGCCACGTAATCCTGTCGGGGACGGGCCCGGCCTTCGGTGTAGGTGATGGTGCGGTCGGCTTTTATCAGCTCATCGGCAATCATCACCGACGCCTGTAAGTAGCCGCCGGGATTGTCACGCAGGTCCAGGATAAGCCGCTGCATCCCTGCCCTACGGAGCTTGACGAGCGCTTTGTAAAATTCATGGGGCGTGGGGCCGGCAAAGCGGGAGACTTTGATGTATCCGATGGTGTCGTTCAGCATGTAGGCGGCGTCCACGCTGGTGATCGGGATTTTGTCGCGGGTGATGGTAAATTCCAACGGCTCGGCAACGCCCGGACGGATGATGGTTACGGTTACCTTGGTGCCTCGGGGGCCGCGCAGGGTTTTCATCACGTCGTCGATGGTGAAGCCGACGGCGCTTTTGCCGTCGATCTTGATGATTTTGTCGCCGGCCTGAATGCCGAGTGCTTCCGAAGGGCCGCCTGCAATGGGCGCCACCACTAAAATGGTGTCGTGGATGATGTTAAACTCAATGCCGATCCCGTCAAATGAGCCCGTCAGCGGTTCTTCCGCTTTTTCCACCTCTTTTTTGGGAATATACTGAGAATGCGGGTCCAGCTCTTCCAGCATGCCGTAGATGGCGCTTTCCACCTCACGGGCTTCGTCCACCGAGTCCACGTAGTTAGTGGTGACAATGGAAAACACTTCTTTGAACTTGCTGATGGGCGTTATCACTTCGGGAAAGGCACCGCTCAGCAGGTGATAGCCGCCCACCAGCGACAGCAGCGACCAGAAAAAAACCCACAATGCGCGTTTCATGCAGCTGACTTATAAAGAAAAACGGGATGCTTTCTTTGCGGCGGTAAAAATACGCTGTTGATATTGGCTGCTCATCAATACGACATTAACGGTGCGGGCCGGCAAAATCTTGCGGCGGCGGTGGTCTATCTGGCCCGCACGGCCGGGGAATATATGCTGGAAGCCCGCCGGCGGCTTCGGCCCGAGGAAGTGCACGAGAAAGCGCGTAATCAGCTGGTGACGGCGGTGGACGTGGAAACGGAACGCTTTTTAAGTCATGGGCTGACATCCCTGCTGCCGGGAAGCACCGTGATGGGAGAAGAGCTGCATCCCGAGGCGGTCACCGAGGGGCTGATGTGGGTGGTGGATCCGATTGACGGCACCACCAACTACATTCACGGCGTGCCGTTTTATTGCATCAGCATTGCCTTGTTGGACGAAGGCCGGACGGTCCTCGGTGTGGTGTATGATCCGGTCCACGAGGAGGCTTTTTATGCGTCGGAAGGGCGGGATGGCGCCTTTGTAAATGAGGCGCCCATTCGGGTGTCGGCGACAAAGACACTGGAAGCGGCGCTCATTACCACAGGGTTTCCGTTTGCCGATTTTTCGCTGATTGACGTTTATACGGAGGTGCTCAAACATCTGATGCGCACTACGCAGGGGCTGCGCCGTCCGGGGAGTGCGGCGCTGGATCTGGTGCACACGGCGGCCGGACGGATGGACGGCTTTTACGAATATGGCTTAAGCCCGTGGGACGTAGCGGCGGGCGCTTATATCGTGCAGAAAGCAGGCGGTCGGGTGTCAGACTTCTCCGGCGGCGACAACTTCTTGTTTGGCAGAGAAATCGTGGCGGGCAACCCGGCCATTCATACGGCGTTGCTGGATGTGCTTCGCCGGTTTTTAGGTTGATGGGAAAATCGCATGGGCGGCACGGCATGCGGCGCCCTCTACATTCCCCGCCGGCTGAGCGGCATCGAAGCCACGCGGGGGATGATGTGAAATGATGTCGGATGCGATGCATTTTTTTAAGGGGGCGACGCACGCGTCGCCTCTACGAACGGCTGCCCCTTCGACTCCGCTCAGGGCGCGGAAGGGGGAAGGCGCAGGGAGCGGCCTTGTTCAGGGCTTGATGCAACAAAACATTGTAGGGGCGAAACATGTTTCGCCCCTACCAATAAAGGGCGTTGTCTCAATCGCGTGAGGGGCCCGGAGGGCGCCGAGCCGCAAGGCGAGGCGGACCACTGCCGCCTGCGGGTGGGGATTGTAGGGGCGCAGCAACGCTGCGCCCCTATTGAATATCGAACACTGATTTAAGGTTTCAGAGTTTATTGTAACATGTCTTTTTTGTTCTTCAGTCAGCGTTCGTTAATCGATGTTCTTAAATCAGGCAGAAGGGGGCACGCCCAAAAAATACAATGATTAATCGGCCTGGGTGGCGGCCCAGTCTTCTTTTCGGAGGGTATATTTTTCGATGGTCTGACCGGCCAGGTTGGGCCGGAAGTGGGGTGTGGTGCCTTCGTAGGTGAAGCCGATGCGGCGCAACAGTTGTGCCGAGGCCTGATTGGCCGGGTGGGTGCCGGCGTAGATGCGGGTCAGCCCGAGCATTTGAAATCCGTGCCGGATGATGAGGCGCACGGCTTCGGTGGTGTAGCCTTTTCGGCGGTGGAGGCGGCTGATCCAATAACCCAGCTCGGCGGTGCCTTGTGGTGGGTCGATGTCCATCAACGAACACATGCCGATGAACTCGTCGGTGGCGCGCAGGGCGATGCAGAGGGGCAGGGCGTTGGGTGGGGCGGATTGCTGGATGAAGTCTCGGGCGTGGGCAAGGGTGTAGGGATAGGGGACGGTGGTGAAGCGGGCGATGGTGGGGTCGTTGGCGTGGCGTTGCAGATCGGCTGTATCGGAAGGACGCAGCGGTCGCAGCCGGACGTATCGGCCTTCGAGGACGGGCCTCAGGCGGTGCGGCGGCATTTTCGGAACCAGCTTCGGAGTTTCATGGCGATCACGCCGAAGACGGCTTCGCGGACGATGCCGCCGCTCATCTTAGACTGGCCGTCGGTGCGGTCGTAGAAGATGATGGGCACCTCTTTGAGGCGGTAGCCGCAATGCCAGGCGCGGAACTTCATCTCGATCTGGAAAGCATAGCCTTTGAAGCGGATGGTGGACAGGTCGATGGTTTCGAGCACTTCCCGCCGATACATCACGAAGCCGGCGGTGGTGTCCATCACCGGCAAGCCCGTGACCTTGCGCACATACACCGATGCCATATACGAGAGCACCACGCGGGAAAAGGGCCAGTTGACCACATTCACGCCGCTGACGTAGCGGCTGCCGATGCTGACGTCGGCGCCACCCTCGACGATGGCTTTTTTTAGTTCGAGCAGCTTATGCGGCGGATGGGAAAAGTCGGCGTCCATCTCGCCGATGAGCGCGTAGCCCCGGCCCAGGCCCCACTGGAAGCCTTCCACGTAGGCGGTGCCCAGGCCCATTTTTCCGGGGCGTTCTTTCAAGAAAAGCCGCCCCTGGTGGCGACCCGCCATCAGGTCTTTGACGATTTGGGCGGTGCCGTCGGGTGAGTTGTCGTCCACCACCAGCACGTGAAAGGGTTCGGACAAGCCGAATATTTCATCGAGTATCCGCTCGATGTTTTCTTTTTCGTTGTAGGTGGGAATGACGACAAGTGGGGGGAGGGGCATCGGCTGTGTGGTTTGGGGAAAAAGATTTAGTGCTCGTCGGGAGGCAGCGGCGTTTCCGGAGGCTGCGGTTCCCACGGCAGCGATTGCAGCCACTGGTCGAGCTCTTCCAGAAAAGCCTGCACCACCGGCGGTGTATGTTGCAACATGTAATGATGCATTTTCCCTTTGAGGGTGATGCGCAGACCGGGGAAGTCCACCGCCACCGGCCCTTCTTCCAGTTGCGCCATCTGTTCGATGACTTCGGCGGACCGCTGCGACCATTCGGCGACGGCGTCGGGGGGCGCTTCGGTCATGTAGCGACCGGGGGGCATCCCCTCGAAACGGCGGACATCAAGCACTGCCCGGCCTGTTTTGTGAAAGGCGATTTTGTAGGTGGGACATTCGCCGTAGCACGGCGTTCGCTCGATGACCAGCACCGGAGGTTTTTCCGGCTGGTCACCGACCGGAGTCGCCGTCTGGTCGGCGGCCGGCGTGTTTTGCACCGGATGATGCTTGCGGTGGCACTGCCAGCCGGTGAGCAACAGCCCCACGGCCGTTACGAAGAAGATGCGGCGGATGATGCTTTTTTCCATAATGGTGTTTGTTCAATGAGCTGCGCAAGATAATGTCCTGTAATTGAATCGGGATGGGCCGCCACTTCGGCGGGCGTGCCGGCGGCCACCACCCGCCCGCCTTCGGGGCCGGTGCCCGGTCCGAGGTCGATCACGTAGTCGGCGGCGGCCACCAGTTCCATGTTGTGTTCGATGGCGATGACGGTGTTGCCGCGCCCCACCAGCATGCGGATGGCATCGAGCAGGCGGTCGATGTCATGAAAGTGCAGGCCGGTGGTGGGCTCGTCCAGAATAAAGAGGTTGCCTTGCAAGCGCCGGCGGGCCAGTGCCCGAACGATTTTCAGGCGCTGGCTTTCGCCGCCCGACAGCGTGGGGGAAGGCTGTCCCAGCTGAATGTAGCCCAGCCCGACCTCCTGCAACAGGGCAAGTTTTTGCGCAATCCGCGGCCGATCGGCAAATAGGGCGGCCGCTTCGTCCACGGTCATTTCCAGCACGTCGTGGATGCTTTGCCCTTTGTAGTGGACGTGTAATACGGCGGGTTGAAAACGGCGTCCCCGACAGTCGGGACACCGAACCCACGTCCCCGAAAGGTATTTCATCTCGACCCGCACCACGCCGGCGCCCTTACACGTTTCGCACCGCCCGCCTTTGACGTTGAAAGAGAAATGCGACGGCTCGAGACCGTGAAACCGGGCGGCGGGCAGGGAGGCAAACAGGTCCCGAATGTGGTTATAGACGCCGATGTAAGTGGCCGGAATCGAGCGGGCGGTCCGGCCAATGGGCTGTTGGTCCACGGCATAGACGCCTTCCACGGTTTCGTCGCCTTCGATGGTGGAAAACGGCAGCGGCGGCGGTGCGGCCATGCCGCGTTTGCGGGCCAGCGCCGGATAAAGGGTTTCCATCACCAGGCTGGACTTTCCCGAGCCCGACAGGCCCGTGATGCAGATAAAATGACCCAGCGGGAAGGATACGTCGATGTGTTGGAGGTTGTGGCCGCGGGCGCCGCGCAACACCAGCCGGGGGGTGTTTTCGTCGGGAAGGTGTGTCGAGGGCGAGCCCACCGTTCGCTGGCGGCGGAGATATTCGCCGGTGAGGGTGCTCGATTGCAGGATGGCTTCCGGCGGCCCTTCCGCCACCACGTAGCCGCCCGCCTTTCCTTGTCCGGGCCCCAGGTCGATGATGTGGTCGGCGGCCAGCATCGTATCTCGGTCGTGTTCGACCACGATCACCGAGTTGCCGAGGTCCCGCAGTTGTTGCAGCGAGGCGATCATTTTATGGTTGTCGGCGGGATGCAGGCCGATGCTGGGCTCGTCCAGAATGTAGATGATACGCGTCATCCGCTGGCCGATGTATTGGGCGAGGCGGACGCGCTGCAACTCGCCGCCCGAGAGCGTAAACAGCGGGCGGTGCAGGTGAAGGTAATCCAGACCGGTGTTCAGCAGGAATTCTACTTTCTGTTGGATTTCCGGCACCAGCTCGGCGGCCACCCGCCGCCCTTTTTCATCCAGATGACGGGGCAACTCATCCAGCCAGGCCTGCACGTCCCGAATGGGACGCAGGGCCAGGGCGCCCAGGTCGTGGGGGCCGATGCGAAACAGGCGTGCTTCGGGCCGAATGCGGGTCCCGCCGCATGACCGGCAGGTCTGCGCCCGCACCCATCCCTTTTCGGCCAGCGCAGCCCTGACGTCGTTGTCCCAGTGTTTGAGCAGGCCGTGCAGCCCCTCAAACGTGAGGGTGAAATAGCCGTGCGGGCGCCAGTAAAACTCGACGACCTCGCCGGTGCCTTCCCACACCGTTTTTTGTTCCTTGTCGGAAAGCGCCCCCAGCGGCTGATTGAGGCTGATGCCGTGGGGTTTCAGCGCCTTGCGGAAAAAGCTCAGGAAATAGCCCGGAGAGCCTACGATGTGGTCGATCTCGGTCAGGACGGCGTGTAACGAAAGGGCTTGCAGGGCCTCCTGCTGAAAGCGCTCTTCGGTGCCGATGCCCAGACATTGCGGACACCGTCCCCGCTCGAGGTTGAAGGAGAAAAAGTTCGGGTCGGGCAGCGAAAGGGAAAACCCCGTTTCGGGGTCGATCAGCTCGCGGGAAAAGTAATGGATTCGCCCCTCTCCGTCGGAGATATACACCTCGCCCTTGCCCATTTCGAGGGCGCGCTGGAGGGCGTTTTCCAGCCGGCGCGGCCGCCCGGCCCGAGGTGTGAGCACGTCCACCATCACCTCGATGTCGTGAATCTGATAGCGGCTTAACCGCAGGTCGTTCCATTCGTTGAGGTGGTAGATGTGTCCGTCGATGCGTACCGTCCGGTAGCCCAGCGCCCGCAGCCGCGTAAACAGATGGGCGTAGTGTCCCCGCCGCTGCTTGACCAACGGCGCCCACACCCCGATTTTTTGCCCCTTGAACCGCTCCTGAATCAGCGCCGTCAGCTCCGAAAAGGTAAACTGTTGCAACGGCCGCCCCTGCGGCGAATAGCCCCGCGCCGCCCGGGCATACAACACCCGCAGCAGGTCGTAAATCTCTGTGGTGGTCCCCAGCGTCGAACGCGGGTTGCTGCTCACCCCCTGTTGCGACAGCGCAATCACCGGCCCCAGATGCGCAATCTTATCCACCGGCGGCCGCGGCGGATTGGGCATGAAACGCCGAATATACGGGCTGAACGTCTCTAAAAAACGCCGCCGCCCTTCCCGGTACAGCGTGTCAAAAATCAGCGACGACTTCCCCCCACCGCTCACACCGGTGACCACCACAAACCGCTGACGCGGGATCTCCACCGAAACGCCTTTCAGGTTGTGGGTCCGGGCATTGATAATCTGAATGGGCGGTGCCGTCATCATCGCACGTAGAACCTGCAAAGTAACGCTAATTTCTCATAAAATCATGTGGGCGTGCCCCTCCGGCCCTGACGGGCCTTCGGGTTGGGCCCCTGCGGGCTCGGCGGTTCCTGAGTTTGTCGAAGGGCTGTTCGCCTCGGCCCGCCCACCATCCCATTCCACACCCTGCGCCACCCGCGTGGCTTCGACTACGCTCAGCCAGCGGGTAGATGTAGGGGCACGGCATGCCGTGTCCCTATAAACGGTCGCCCCTGCATCAAACATTCTCCCCTCCCCGCTTGGCTTCGCCTGTAATCAGCCGGCGGGGGTTGACAAACGTTATCAAATTTACCGTAAAATTAGGCACAATAAATATTAAAGTAATTGTAATATGGATACTGTTAGGTGGCTTGATTCTATTTTGAGTTGGTTGTTATTTCGTCATTTTTATATTTGCGGAGTGAACCATTAAAAATAGGTGTATGATGAAAGTTCAGAACTCACGATTCGGCGTATGGCCTTTGGTTGTTTGGGTCTTTGGGGCGGTGGTTGCCCCCTTGTATGCACAGGAAGTGGGTATCGGCACCATCACGCCGGCCGCCCGGTTGGATATTCAGGCGCCGGCGGCTTACACCGGTGACGTGTTCCGGGTCTTGCACGGCACCAATACCTATGTGGTCGTGAAGAACACCGGCAACGTCGGGATCGGGACCGCCGCGCCGGGAGAAAAACTGGATGTGGCCGGCCGGATATGGCAAACCAGCACGGGACAGTCTGTGTTCCTGGGGGAAGGGGCCGGCGCCAATGACGATTTAAGCAATAACCGGAATGTGATGGTCGGCTACCAGGCAGGCTACAACACCACCACCGGATTGTCCAACACGGCCGGTGGTTATCGCTCCCTTTATTTGAACACCACGGGCTCGGGCAACACCGCCGGCGGAGCTTATGCATTGTATTCCAACACGACGGGCGGATATAATACGGCCGGTGGTTATCGCTCCCTTTATTTGAACACGACGGGCGTGTCCAACACGGCCGGCGGAGCTTATGCGTTGAATTCCAACACAACGGGCGGATATAACACGGCCAGTGGTCGAAACGCGCTTTATTCGAACACGACGGGCGGGTTCAACACGGCCGGCGGAGCTTATGCGTTGAATTCAAACACGACGGGCGGGTTCAACACGGCCGGTGGTTATCGCTCCCTCTATTCGAACACGACCGGTTCTTATAACACCGCCGCTGGGGTGTATGCACTTTATTCAAACACGACCGGTGAGTCTAATACCGCTGGTGGTTATCAGGCGCTTTATTCGAACACAACGGGCTACTCCAACGTGGCAGTGGGTGTGCACGCCCTTCATTCCAACACTGACCGGTCTAATCTGGTGGCCGTGGGCGACTCGGCCTTGTATCACAACGGCACGGGAGCTGGTGTTTCGTGGCAGGCCCGATATAATACGGCGGTGGGGTCAAAAGCGTTGTACTCAAACACGACGGGTTCGTATAACACGGCCAGCGGTTATCGGGCGCTTTATTCGAATACGACCGGCGCGAGTAACACGGCTGGTGGTTATCAGGCGCTTTATTCGAATACGACGGGCGGGTCCAACACGGCCAGTGGCGTCAATGCACTTTATTCAAATACGACGGGTTCTTGGAACACGGCCAGCGGTTATGGGGCGCTTTTTTTGAATACGGGTTCGTCCAACACAGCCAGTGGTTCTTGGGCGCTTTATTCGAACACGACGGGCTACTCCAACGTGGCAGTGGGTGTGCACGCCCTTCATTCCAACACTGACCGGTCTAATCTGGTGGCCGTGGGCGACTCGGCCTTGTATCACAACGGCACGGGAGCTACTTTTTCGTGGCAGGCCCGAGATAATACGGCGGTGGGATCAAAGGCACTTTATTCGAACACGACGGGGAGGAATAACACGGCCAGTGGCGTCAATGCGCTTTATTCAAACACGACGGGCTCGTCCAACACGGCCAGTGGCCGGAATGCCCTTTATGGGAATACAATGGGGAATTACAATACGGCCAGTGGCGTCAATGCGCTTTATTCGAACACGACGGGGGATGACAACACGGCTAGTGGTGCTTATGCGCTTTCTTCGAACACGACGGGGTACTCCAACACGGCTAGTGGTTATCAGGCGCTTTCTTCGAACACGACGGGGGATGACAACACGGCTAGTGGTGCTTATGCGCTTTCTTCGAATACGACGGGTTTGTATAATACGGCCAGTGGTCGGAGCGCGCTATATTCGAACACGACGGGGGATTACAACACGGCTAGTGGTTATCGGGCGCTATATTATAACACGACGGGGTACTCCAACACGGCTAGTGGTTATAAGGCGCTATATTCGAACACGACGGGGGATTACAACACGGCTAGTGGTTATCAGGCGCTATATTCGAACACGACGGGTTCGAATAACACGGCGCTCGGATATTCCGCCCATTCCACCTGCGATACATGTAATAACGCCACCGGCGTGGGATACAACGCCGATCCGACGGCCTCCAATCGGGTGCACATCGGCAACAGTTCCGTCACCTGGATAGGCGGGCAGGTGACGTGGAGCACCTACTCCGACGGGCGGATGAAAAAACAGGTCATGGAAGATGTGGCGGGGCTGGACTT
>JALVCQ010000069.1 GCA_027009805.1 Bacteroidota bacterium | reverse complement strand
CGTCAATGCCCGCATCCCCGAAAAAGGGAAAATCTATTCCGTCAATGAAGGGAATGCGTTGCAGATGCCCGAAGGCGTGCAGCGATATCTCCAACATTGCAAAAGCAGCGAAACCCTGACGGGCAAACCTTATTCGCTTCGGTATATCGGCTCGCTTATCGGCGATTTTCATCGCAATTTTCTCAAAGGCGGCCTTTTCATGTATCCGCCCACGGCTTCGGCGCCGCAGGGCAAGTTGCGGCTGTTGTATGAATGTGCGCCGATGGCCATGCTGGCCGAGCAGGCCGGCGGGGCGGCGTGGACGGGAAGCGGGCGCGTGCTGGATGCGATGCCCGAACACATCCACCAGCGGGTGCCGTTTTACGTGGGCAGCGCCCGCATGATGGATGAGCTGAAAACTTTTATTGGATAATCGGCATGGCACGTCCCAAATCACCGCTTGGTCGGGGGCTCGAATCGGTGTTGCCTTCGGCGGCGCCCTATTCCGAAGGTTTCGTTAAGGGGAATGTGCTTCGGATGATTCCGCTGGATCGGATTGAGGTCAATCCCTATCAGCCGCGGGGGCAGTTTGACGAGGAGGCGCTGACCGAGCTGACCGAGTCGATCCGCCGGCATGGTGTGATTCAGCCGGTGACGGTGCGCAGCCTTCCCGACGGGCGTTATCAGATCATCAGCGGCGAGCGCAGGGTGCGGGCGGCCCGAGCGGCGGGGTTGAAACACATTCCGGCTTATGTGCGCGACACCGACGACAACGCCCTCCTCGAGCTGGCCCTCATCGAAAACATTCAGCGGGCCGACCTGAACCCGATTGAGATAGCGTTGGCCTATCAGCGCATGATTGAAGAGCTGGGCATCAGTCAGGAAGAAGTGGCCCGACGGGTGGGAAAGAAGCGCAGCAGTGTGACCAACTACTTGCGGCTGCTTAAGCTCTCGCCGGCGGTGCAGCGCGCCGTGTTGGAGGGTAAGATCAGCATGGGCCATGCGCGGGCGCTGGCCGGCGTTCAGGATGAAGCCGCTCAGGAAGCGTTGCTGGACCGTATCCTCGCCGAAGGCCTGTCGGTGCGACAGCTTGAAAAACTGCTCAGCAAAGGGCGGCCTTCCGCACGGGCCCGACGAAAGACCTCTCGTCTGAAAGAGTGGGAAGCCCACCTCAGCCGTCATTGGGACACGCCCCGCAAGGTGGAAGTGCGAAAGACGCCGAAGGGAAAACTCGCCGTCCGTTTGATCTTTGATGACGAAAAAGACCTGGCCCGCTTTATCGACCGGCTGGATGACTAAGCTGCTGCTGCGGTTTGCGTTGGTGGTGGGGTTGGCCGTGCCGACGGTGAAAGCGCAGGGGATTCTTTCCGAACGGCCGTTGCGGCATGCCCTCTACTCGGCGGTGTTGCCCGGGGCGGGGCAGGCAGCCAACCGAAAATACTGGAAGGTGCCCGTGGTGTATGGGCTGTTGGGCGCCACAGCCTACGGTTGGCATTATCACCGGACACAATACCGGACGTTTCGGCAGGCCTATCTGTGGCGCACCGACGGCGACCCGGCCACGGTCGATCCGTTCGATCCGGCCGTGCCCAATGGTTACCCGAAATACTCGGAAACCACGTTGCTGGAGGCGATGCGTTATTATCGGCGCTATCGGGACCTGATGGCGATGGCCACAGTGGGTGTGTATGTGTTGAACATTCTGGATGCCTACGTGGATGCGCATCTGGCGGGCTTTGATCTGGATTGGGAGGGGCATCCGGGCGGTGGGATGTCGTTGCGGCTGACCTATCGGTGGATGTCGTCGGGGCGGGCGTTTCAACGGTGAACTCGTTCGCGTGAGGGGCCCGGAGGGCGGGGGAATATCGAACACTGAACACCGATTTAAGATTTCAGATTTTGATTTAATATGTTTTTTATTCTTTAATCAGCGTTCGTTAATCGGTGTTCTGCCATCCCCCGCTGGCTGAGCGGAGTCGAAGCCACGCGGGGGATGGGGGCCTTCCGCACCCTTCGACTACGCTCAGGGAGCGGAAGGTTCGCGTGAGGGGCCCGGAGGGCGCCGAGGCGTAAGCCGAGGCGGCCCGCCGCCGCTTGCGGGGTGGGATTTGTAGGGGCGCAGCGACGCTGCGCCCTGTCTTGATGCGGCGACGGGCCGAGGCGAACAGCCGAGCCCGCAGGGGCCCGACCCGAAGCCGCCCGCAGGGCGGCGAAGGGGCACGCCCGAAAAAGATAAAAAAACTATTTTTGCACCCGACTGAAACTTTTTGCGCGGGGCCGCCGTTAGATAGGGCGTGAGTGGTCCCCGCCGATTATTTTCTCATTTTGGAGGTCTTCAAGCGAAAAATGGAGCTTCGGCCGTTCTCTTTGATAATCCACATAAAAAATAAGTCTTATGGGCATGCGTCAGCTTAAAATTTCGAAGCAGTTCACGAACCGCGAGCAAAAGTCGCTCGACAAGTATCTGAACGACATCAGCAAGATCGACATGATCACGCCGCAGCAGGAGGTGGAACTGGCCATCCGGATTAAGAAGGGCGACCGGGAGGCGTTGCATCAGCTGGTGCAGGCCAACCTGCGGTTTGTGGTGTCGGTGGCAAAGCAATATCAGAATCAGGGGCTGTCGCTGGGCGATCTGATTAACGAGGGCAACCTGGGGTTGATGAAGGCGGCCGAGCGGTTCGACGAGACGCGGGGATTTAAGTTCATCTCGTATGCGGTGTGGTGGATTCGGCAGTCGATCTTGCAGGCGCTGGCCGACCAGTCCCGGCTGGTGCGCCTGCCGCTGAACAAAGTGGGGCAGCTGACCAAGATTGCGCGGGCCAGCACGGCCATCGAACAGGAGAAAGAGCGCAGCGCCACCGAAGACGAAATCGCCGAAGCCATCGGCATGAATCCCGAGGACATCCGGCTGACGGTCTCGACGGCGGGGAAATATACCTCCATCAATGCGCCGGTGAAAAACGGCGAGGATGATGTGTCGCTGTTGAACCTGCTGCCCAACTCGCAAGAGCCCGACACCGACGACGACCTGATGCGGGAGTCGCTTCGCAGCGAATTGATGGCCTTGCTCGATCGGGTGCTCGATGAAAAAGAGAAGCAGGTGATTATCCTGACCTTCGGGCTGGACGGCAACGACGTGCATTCCCTCGAAGAGATCGCCCGAAAAGTGGGCGTATCCCGAGACCGCATCCGCCAGATTAAGGAGCGGGCCCTCCGCATCCTTGCCAACTGCAAGGAAAAAGACCGTCTGCTGGAATACCTGTAAAAGTCTCTGTTAGACGGACGTTGCGCGCGCCGGGAGCCGTCAGGCTTCCGGCGCGCTTTTTTGTGTGTGGGACGACGGCCGCGGTCCTGTTGGGATTACATCAGCAGCACCCATGCCAGCGGCAGGTGCAGGACGCGCTTTTTGTCGTCGTAGCGAAGAGCATCTGATTTTGAGTTGACGACCACGCCGAATCGGTATGGTCCGTAGCGGGTAATCTGGGATGCAGAGCTTTTTCCTACGCCGATTTCCATCAATACCGGGGCGTCCATCGTTTCAATGACGAAGTCGGGGTTCTTTTCTCGGCCGTATCCGTAGCTGACGACGCCTTCGGATAGCGTGCGTTTGAGATACATGGCCAAGATGTCTTCGTAAAGTTTGGCTCTCAGGTTCGCCCTTAGCTGGTCTCCGTAAATTCTGAAAAACAGCGCCCGCCTTAACGAAGGCGACATGAAAAACGCTTTCCGGGCAAGGCCCGTTCTGGGACGAATACCTGCATGAGGCAGGAAGATGTTCAGAATTTCCGCCTGATGGAGGGTAAGGATAAGCTGTTCGACCTCCGCCTCTTTTATCCTGAAATCTCGGGCTAATGTCTGGAAGTTGATTTCGTCGCTGAGGGCCAGTCGGAAAAGTAATCGGTTGTATATGCCCACATCGGCGGGGCGGTATTGGGGAATGTCTTTGAGGAGAATACGTTCGAAAAGCGCCAGGACCCTGTCGATAATGAGGGTTTTGTTGGTGAT
>JALVCQ010000068.1 GCA_027009805.1 Bacteroidota bacterium | reverse complement strand
CGCTGGAATTTTACGACCAGCTCGTCGCCAACATCAAAGCAGGCGACACCCGTATGGCCAACATGGAAAAATGGGAGCCCGAAACGTGGCCCAAAGAAGCCAAAGGCGTGGGTTACATGGAAGCGCCGCGGGGCTCGCTGGCCCACTGGATCCGCATCAAAGACGGCAAAGTGGAAAACTATCAACAGGTGGTGCCTTCCACGTGGAATGCTTCGCCGCGGGATCCGAAAGGGCAGCGTTCGGCCTACGAATCGACGCTCCTCGACACCCCCGTGGCCGACCCTGAACTGCCGCTGGAAGCCCTCCGCACCATCCACTCCTTCGACCCGTGCATTGCGTGTTCGGTGCATCTTTACGACGAACACGGGCGTCATCTTTCGCAGGTGCAGGTGTTGGGCAACGACGCCTGTTAATGCTTAAAAACAAGGAATTATGCGTTCAACACCTGATTTTAAGCGCGTCTATGTCTGGGAAGGGCCGGTGCGGATATTTCACTGGCTCAATGCCCTCAGCATCACGGTGCTCATTATCACCGGATTCTTGATTGCCGATCCGCCGGCGATAATGTCAGGAAAAGAGGCTTCGAACCAATACCTATTCGGCACCGTCCGCTTCATCCACTTCACGGCTGCCTACACGATGGTGGCCGTCATCCTCCTTCGCGTCTACTGGGCATTCGCTGGAAACAAGTATGCCGGCTGGCGGTCATTTTTTCCGTTTCACAAAGAAGGGTGGAAAAACATGCTTGCCGTGATCAAGCATGATATTCTGCTGATTCCGGATAAGCAAGGAACACACGTGAGCATCGGCCACAATGCCGTGGCATCGGTATCTTATCTGGTGCTTTTCGTGATGATTTTCATCATGATTTTTACGGGGTTTGGCCTATACTCCGACAATGCCACATGGTGGTTTCCGCAGCTGTTCAGCTGGGTGGTGCCGGCGCTGGGGGGAGATTTTATGGCTCGCACCATTCATCACGTGACGATGTGGGGGATTCTGCTTTTTATTCCGGTGCATGTATATCTGGTGCTTTACCATGATTGGATGGAAAGCCGCGGGGAGGTGTCGTCGATGATCAGCGGATTTAAATTCATCGAAAAGATGCTTCTGAAAAGAAGCTAAGCTGCGCGTGTCATCGAAGTTTCCCTCGACCGGCGAGCATACAAGCGGCGCCGATGCCGGAGCCGGTGGCCGTCCTAAGATTCTGGTGCTGGGGATCGGAAATTTTCTGATGGGTGATGAGGGAGTGGGCGTTCACCTGGCCCAGCAGATGGAAAAGATGGAATTGCCTGCGGGTGTGGATGCGCTTGACGGCGGGACGGGCGGCTTTGGCCTGTTGGGCCTGTTTGATGAATACGACCATGTGATCGTGGTGGACGCCACCATGGACGGTCAGCCGGCGGGCACGCTGCGCCTGACGCGGCCGCGTTTTGCTTCCGATTTTCCACGCACCCTGAGCGTTCATGATGTGGGGCTGAAAGACATGATCGAAGCGCTTTACCTGACCCGAGCACCGGAAGAATTGCCGCAGATTTATCTCATCACCATATCCATTGAGGAAATCGTTCCCATGACGGTGGCACTCAGTCCGCCGGTGGCCGATGCTATCGACAAAGCCATTACCTTTGTAAAACAACTCATCGACAAGATTCGCAAAGAAGGGAATTGAGGACGTTTCACCTTCACATGCAGGGTGTGGTGCAAGGGGTGGGCTTTCGTCCCACTGTGTATCGGCTGGCTCGGCAGGCAGGACTCGCCGGCGTGGTATATAACGGTTCGGACGGCGTTCACGTCTTTTTTGAGGCGCCGAACCTGCAAGCCGCCCGGCGGTTTGAGCGGTTGATTCTGGACCACCTGCCGCCCCGGGCGCAAGTGACCCGCAGCCGCCTTTCCAGCGCACCGGATGCCGGGCCTTTTGAGGGGTTTCGCATCGTTGCAAGCAAAGACGAACCGTCCTTCGAAGGGTTGATGCTCCCGCCCGATTTCGCCATGTGTCCGCAATGTCGGGAAGAACTTTACGACCCCGCCAACCGGCGGCACGGCTACGCTTTTATCACTTGCACCCATTGCGGCCCGCGTTTTTCCATCATCACCGGCCTTCCCTACGATCGGCCCGCCACCACGATGGCCGACTTTACCATGTGCGCCGACTGCAAACAGGAATATACCGATCCGATGGATCGGCGCTATCATTCCCAGACCAACTCGTGTCCGCAATGTCCCATTCATCTCTTTCTCCACCCAACCGACGGCCCGACCGTTCCGCTGACCGACCTTCAACCCGTCATTGATTTATGGAATGACGGCAAGATCGTGGCCATCAAGGGCATCGGCGGCTATCTGTTGACCTGTGATGCCACCCGGCCCGAAGTGGTTGCCCGCCTTCGCCGGCGGAAACACCGACCGGCGAAGCCTTTCGCGCTGATGTATCATGACATCGAGGTTCTGGCCGAAGACGTCCACCTCGACATTTGCGCCCGGCTGATGCTCCAATCGCCCGAGGCCCCCATCGTTTTGCTCACCGTTAAAGACGATCCGCTGACGCCGCTGGCGCTGGACGACATAGCTCCCGGCCTTCACCGCATCGGGGTGATGCTTCCCTACACGCCGCTTTACGACCTTTTGCTACGACGATTCGGCAAGCCCATCGTGGCCACCAGCGGAAATCCCACGAACGCCACAATAGTCTTTGACGATGATGAAGCGTTGCAAACGCTTCCCGCCATCGCCGACGCCATTGTCTCGAACGACCGTCCGATTGCCGTGCCGCAAGACGACAGCGTCGTCGCTATCACGCCGCTGCATCGACACGCCGTCATCTATCGGCGTTCGCGGGGGCTGGCTCCGGCCCATTTCGATGCGTCACTGCAATGGCCGCCCTCCACCGTGCTGGCCATGGGCGCCCTGCTCAAAAGCACTTTCACCCTCCTCCACCATCGCAACCTCTTCATCAGCCAGTATCTGGGCGCCACGCATCATTACGAAGCACAGCAGAACTACCGCCGCGTGCTGGATCATTTTCTGAGTCTGCTAAAAGCCCGACCCGCCGCCATCATTGTGGACAAACATCCCGACTATTTCCCCACGCAACTGGGGCAATCGCTGGCCACCGAATGGGACGTGCCGCTCGTTCATATGCAACATCATCAGGCTCATTTCTATGCAATACTGGCCGAAAGCGGGCTGCTTGCCTCTTCCGAGCCGGTGCTCGGCGTCATCTGGGACGGCACAGGTCTGGGCGACGACGGGCACATCTGGGGCGGCGAATTTTTCACCTATCAAGACGGCCGCATCGAGCGGATGACTCACCTGCCCTACTTTCCTTTCATTTTAGGAGATAAAATGCCGCGCGAGCCGCGCATTTCCGCGCTGGCACTCTCCACCGGCAACGCCAAAGCGCATCCATTTTTACAGCGCTTTTTCACCGACGAAGAATGGCGCATTTATCAAACGCTTTTATCCGCCGGGTCTCGCCTGCAAACGTCCAGCATTGGACGGCTCTTCGACGGGGTGGCGGCGCTCGTGCTGGGGATTTCCCACCAAACTTATGAAGGCGAAGCCGCCATGCAACTGGAACGGGCCGCCGACGCCTATTTTCGAGAACACGGCCTCTCGATGCGCTATGCCTATTTGGCCGATGACAAACTGCCGGACAACTTCACGGCCTTCCTCCTCGAAGCCGTTCTCACCGACCTGCAAAAAGGCTATGCCCCCGAGTTTATCAGCGCCCGCTTTCACCTGACGCTGGTGCGCTACATTGCCGCCGTGGCCCAACGCGCCGGTATCCGGCATCTCGCTTTCAGCGGCGGCGTGTTTCAGAATACGTGGTTGGTGGACCTGCTGGTCCGTTTTCTCGGTAAGGAGTTCCGGCTTTATTTTCACCGCCGCCTCTCTCCCAACGACGAGAACGTATCTTTCGGGCAATTGGTCGGGCATCTCCATGAAAAAGGGGAACTGAAACAGCTCGGATCGGCCCGCCCCACCGCTGAAAACGCCTGCCATGTTTGAAGGCCTGAAAGAATTTTTCGACCGGCGCAGCGAAGCCCTTCGGCGCCGGCGTCAGGCTATGCACAGCCCAACCGTTGAGGACAACCAATCACTCACCGACGCCGAGTTCTGGGACATTCTCCGACAAACCCGCATCGAAAGCCGCCGCAGCGGCCGCCCGCCCGAGGACGTCCTCATCGACATATTAGCGGAATATCCGCAGGAGAAAGTGGACCAGTTTGTGGCCATGTATCAACGACTCATGGAATAAAAAAACGCCATGCCATGAAGTTTCTCACTGAATATCGCGACCCCGAATTGGCTCGGGAAGTGCTGGATGAAATCAAGCGCACCGTGACGCGCCCGTGGAAGATCATGGAAATATGCGGTGGACAGACACACAGCCTGGTCAAGAACGGCATTCTGGATGTGCTTCCCGAAGCGATTACGATGGTGCACGGGCCGGGCTGTCCGGTGTGCGTGACGCCGCTGCACCTGATCGACAAGGCCATTGAACTGGCCGAGCGGGAGAACGTGATCTTATGCAGCTTCGGCGACATGCTTCGGGTGCCGGGCTCGGAAAAAAGCCTGCTGGAAGCCAAGGCAAAAGGCGCCGACGTGCGGATTCTCTATTCGCCGCTCGAAGCCGTCAACATCGCCCGAGACAATCCCGACAAGGAGGTGGTCTTTTTTGCCGTGGGCTTTGAAACGACGGCGCCGGCCAACGCCCTGTCGGTGCTGCATGCACAGAAATTAGGGCTGAAAAATTATTCTATCTTGACGTCTCATGTGCTGGTGCCGCCGGCCATCGAAGCCATCATGAGCGATCCCGAAACCCGCATCGATGGTTTTCTGGCCGCCGGACACGTGTGCACGGTGATGGGGCTGGAACAATACTATCCGCTGGCCGAGCGCTATCGGGTGCCCATCGTGGCCACAGGGTTCGAGCCCATCGACATCTTACAGGGGATCCTGATGGTCGTGAAACAACTTGAAGAAGGTCGGGCGGAAGTGGAAAATCAATACACGCGGGCGGTGCGGCCGGAAGGGAACATCCAGGCCAGGAAAATCATCGAACGGGTGTTTAAGGTGCAGGATCAGGCCTGGCGGGGTATCGACGTCATTCCCGACAGCGGATGGGGACTGCGTGAGGAATTTTCAGATTTCGACGCCGTCAAAAAGTTTGGCCTGACCGGAGAAGGCGCCCGAGAAAATGAAGCCTGCATCGCCGGCGACATCATGAAAGGCATCAAGAAACCGTATGAATGCCCGCATTTCGGCAAAGCCTGCACGCCGCAGACGCCGCTGGGGGCACCGATGGTAAGCTCCGAGGGGGCTTGCGCCGCTTACTATCACTATGCCGGCATCCGCTCGTAGCGGCTATTTCCGGCGGCGGCGCAGCAGGTCAAAATGTTTGCGGTAATAGGTGAGGTCCGCCTTCATCCCACCGATGACGCCGTCGTCGTGCGGATATATCGCCAACCGGCGCCGGGCTTCATCCATTAAAGCATCGGCTTCGTCGAGCGCCGCCGCATCGCCGCCTTCGGCGCGGGCCAGCAGCAGGGTCAGCATATTAAAGATGGTGATACACACATCGGCATTGAACGTTTCGGGGTCGGCCTCGGCCAACATCCGGCGTTTTTGCAAGGCGTCCCGATAAAATTCCATGGCCCGGGCGTGGTCTTTGTGTTCATCATACAGCACGCCCAAATTGTGGATCACCGTCGCCGCGTGCGGGGCATACATCGAATCCTGTTCCGCCAGTTGCTGATATAATGCAAGGGCCTGCCGGTAATATTCTTCGGCCTGCCGCCGGTCGGCTTCGGCTTTTTGTTCTTGTTCTTTTTTTGCCAGCGTGAGGATGCCAAAGCCGGTGAGGGGGGCGGCGCCGGCGGCTTCGTCCCGGACGTCTTTTTTCTCGGTAAAGGCATTGCCCAGCTGATGAAACGTGGCGGCCAGGTAGGGTAAAAACACCTCGGGTCGGCGGCGGGCCAGCTGTCGATATTCTTGCAGGGCGGCTCGGTAGTAGCGCACGGCTTCCGAGTAATGGTTTTCCAGTTTTTCCGCCACGGCAAGGTTGTTGAGGGTGGCGGCCAGCCACGGGCGGAAGGCTTCCTGTCCTTCGTCGGTGAGTTCCCGATAGAGTTCCCACGCTTTCAAGAACTTTTCTTTGGCCTCGACGGCCTTCGACTCTTCGAGGGCGATATTGCCCAGATGCCAATAAACGGAAGCGGCAAGGGGACGCTGCGTCCGGCGTTCTTCGGGCATTCGGCTGCGATACCATTCGAGGACGGCGCGATAATGCTTCCGGGCGAAGTAAAACTTGCGGGCCCGCTGATAGGCGTCGGCCAGCATCAGCCGCGTGTTGAGCACCGCCTGCGGGTTGTGGTCGGTTTGTTCAAAGATTTTCAGGGCCGCTTGATGAGCTTCAATGGCTGCGGCGGGGTCGTCATCTGCTATCAGGGCGCCCACATGATTCAGGACCGCCGCCTTGACGGGTGCCACGGCCGTCCGGGCGTCTTCCGGCAGCGTGTCCATGATTTCCAACGACTCCCGAAAGGTGGACAGGGCCGCCGCCCGCTTACCTTCTTTCAACAGCTGCTGTCCGCGCCGGTTCAGCATGTCGATGCGCGCCGCCGGCGATGCAGCTCCGGGATGTTCAGGCGGTTTCATACGCTTATGTGATATGTTTTTCAAGGAGCGCCAGAAAGTCGGCCCGCGGGATTTCCTGAAATCCGATGTTTTCCGTGGCGGCGGAGCCTTTATGGAGGTCCACGATCTGCACGCCTTCACGCCAGAGGCGCTTCACCAGCTCCAGCAGAGCGGCTTCGGCATAACCGTTGTCGCCGACTACATATTCACCAAAAAAGACATCTCCAATGCGCGCGCCGAAGGCGCCGCCTTTCAGGACATCGGCTTCATAAAGGGCTGTCGAACGGACACGGCCGCGGGCTTCCAGCGCTTCATATGCCTCGACGAAGGGGGCCCGAATCCAGCCGGCGCTTTGATGCGTGCGGTTCCATCGCTGTCGACAGGCGGCGATGACTTCCTTCAAATGCGCATTCTCATACACCCGATAAGGCCGCTTTTTCATCAATGCTTCCGCTATCGGCGGCACCTGTTCTTTTCCGCGCATCAAGACCACCCGCGTGGGCGGCGCCCACCAGTAAAGCGGTTTCAGGGGCGGCCCCCACACAAGGATGCCCTTGCGGTAGGCGGCTTCCAGCCAGTCGGCCGTCAACGCACCGCCCACGGCCAGCAAGCCGTTGGCATCGGCAAATTCGGGCGGCGGAAACGAAGGACGCTCGGATGAGAGCTCGAAAACGGGCATCTTCGCGATTTCCAGCAAAGATACAGCCCCACCACCTGCTTCTCTCTCACATGCCTGCGTTTCTCTATTACCTTTGTAAAGCTGTTGCCGACAGCAAAGTCTTCAAAGAAAAGAAAAACTTCCATGGCACGCAAGATGGAACTGCAATGTCCCATGCCGAAATTTGACTTCGACGTCATCACGCTGGGACACGGAAGCGGCGGACTGCTGACCAATAAGCTGCTGGAAAGCGGCGTGTTCGACCTGCTTTCCAATGAGGCGCTCGATGCCCATCACGACGGGGCCGTGCTCGACCTCGACGGTCCGGTGGCCTTTTCCACCGACAGCTTCGTCATCTCGCCCATCTTCTTCCCCGGCGGCGACATCGGGGAGTTGGCGGTTAACGGCACCATCAATGACGTGGCCATGTGCGGCGCCCGGCCGCGGTTCATCTCGTTAAGCTTTATCCTCGAAGAAGGCCTGCCCATCGAGGATTTCTGGAAGATTCTGGTCAGCATTCGGCAGGCGTGTGAGAACGCCGGCGTCAAAGTGGTCACCGGCGACACGAAGGTGGTCGAGAAGGGAAAAGGCGACCAGATATTCATCAACACCACGGGGTTGGGCACCATCCATCCGCAGGCCCGCATTCACCACCGGCGCATTCGGCCGGGGGATAAGATCATTGTCAGCAACCAGATTGCCGCGCACGGGGTGGCCATTCTGTCGGTGCGGCAGGGTCTGACGTTCAACACCACCATCGAGAGCGATACGGCGGCGCTGCACGAGCCTATCCTCGACTTGCTGGATCGGTGGGGGCCGGCGGTCAAGCTGCTTCGAGACCCCACGCGGGGCGGGCTGGCGGCCACCCTCAACGAGCTTGCCCGAGACACCGGCCTGGGCTATATCCTGCAAGAAACCGCCCTGCCCATTGCCGCGCAGGTGCGGGCCGCCTGCGAGATGCTCGGGCTCGACCCGCTCTACATCGCCAATGAGGGCGTCTTTCTGGCCGTTGCGGCTCCCGAGCATGCCGAAGCGATGACGGAACGGCTCCGCCAACATCCGCTCTGCCGCCATGCGGCCGTCATTGGCGAAGTGGCCGAACAACCGGCGGGAGGCGTGCTCATTACCCAACCCCTGGGCGGCAAGCGCCCCGTCAGCATGCCCATCGGCGAACAGTTGCCGAGAATCTGCTGACTCCAACGACGCCGCTAATCCGCTTCGGGATCCAGCTCATCCAGCTCGCCCATCTGACGGATGAGCTCAAAGGTTTTTTTCGCCTCCTCCTCGTCGATGATGCTGATGGCCGCGCCCACGTGCACCAGCACGTAATCGCCGACCTTTGCTTCGGGCACCATGGTGAGGTTGACCTCCTTGCGGATGCCGTCAAAATCAACCTCACCAATACGGAACGTTTCGTCGAGCTCGGCCGTGATGGCCACCAACTTGCCGGGAATAGAAAGACACATAAGCGTTGTTTTGGAGACTTATGCTTTTTGCGGGATGAGTGTTTCCAGCCATTTCAGCCACGCATCAAAGCCTTCGAGCGTGGTGGCCGACAGCTCAAAAAATTGCAGGTTAGGATTAACCTGCTGCGCATAGGCCTTGATTTTTTCCACATCCACATTGAGGTAAGGAAGCAGGTCGATTTTATTGATAATGCAGGCATGCGATGAGTGAAACATATCGGGATATTTGGCGGGTTTGTCTTCTCCCTCGGTCACGCTGATGATGACGACGCGGCGGCTTTCGCCAAGGTCAAACAGCGAAGGGCACACCAGGTTGCCCACATTTTCAATGAAAAGGAAAGCATGGGGTTGGGGATTGAGTTGTCGGACCGCCTCGTAAATCATATCGCTTTCGAGGTGACATCCTTTTCCCGTGTTGACCTGCACCACAGGCACTTCCAGCGAGGCGATGCGGTTGGCGTCGTTCATGGTTTGCTGGTCGCCTTCAATCACATAACAGGGGACTTTGTCTTTGAGGGCGGCGAGGGTCTTTTCGAGTAGGGTGGTTTTGCCCGATCCAGGCGAGCTGACCAGATTGATCGCCACGATGCCGCGCCCTTCAAAATAGCCGCGGTTGCGGGCGGCGCCCAGGGCATTCTCGTGCAAAATGTCCTGCTCCACCTCGATGACGGTGCGTCCGTGGTCATGCGCGTGAGCATGGGGATGCGGATGATCGTGCGCATGATGGTGGTGATGATGCTCTTCCGAGACCGGGCGGGGGGCCTGTCCTGGAACGGTAATGGTGGCTTTCCCATCGGGTTCGCCACATCCACAAACGCCGCACATAAGGATGTCTTTTAGGGGGATAAAAATAAGCAAATTCAGCCGACTTCCAGCGCTTTGACGGAGAGTTCTTTTCCCTGCAAGATGTGCTTAAAAGGGCTGTGACAGTGGGGACAGGTGTCGAAAAGGTGCTCGATGGAATATTCCTGGTTGCATTCGAGACATCGGGCGCGCCCTTCGATGATTTCGACGTCGAGTTCGGCGCCTTCGGCAAGGGTCTCTCTGGTGGCCATCGGCCATGCAAAGTGGAGGGCATCTAATTCCACGCCCGCCAGCATGCCGACGCGGATTTCCACGCGGCGCACAGTCCCGGCGCCCGCTTTGCGGGCTTCCGCTTCGGCGATGCGGACAATACCCATGGCGATAGACAGCTCATGCACAGTCAGCGGGGGTTTACACTCTTTCAAAAATACCGGAAAACATGGTGAACCACGGATAAAATTTCTAACTTGCGGGCATGAATTGGAGTGCGTTTCCGCTGGTGGCGGGGATGGTGACGGCAATGTGGCACGTATGGTCGGGGCCCGACCATCTGGCGGCTGTGACGCCGCTTGTGTTGCAACGTCGGCGGCGTTTTGCGCCCGTAGGCATCGCCTGGGGGGTGGGACACACCATCGGGATGATGCTGATCGGCGGACTGTATCTGCTGTTGCAGTCTTATCTGCCGGTGGACCGCATCTCGGCGCACAGCGAGCAATTGGTGGGGTTGACGCTGGTGGGCGTGGGGGCCGTGGCCGTCTTTCGGGGCCGGCGGGGATGGATGCACCATGCCCATCCGCATGCACATCAGGACGGCGATGAAGTGTATGTGCACGTTCACCGCCATCATCACACACTCTCCGAGGGGCATCGACACGAACACGCGCACCGCGAGCCGCAGCGGCAGGGCGTGCTGACGGCGCTGGGCATCGGCATCCTTCACGGTTTCGGCGGGATTGCACACCTGCTGCTGTTGCTGCCCACGCTGGGTTTTTCGCACACGTGGCAATCGGCGGCCTATCTCGGTGGATTTTTCGGTGGAGCCATTGCAGCCATGGGGAGTTACGCGGCCGTTGTGGGACGCATGGGCGCCCGCATCGAACAACGGATGCCGCGGGCGCGCTTTGTTCTTCAAATCGGCAGTGGACTGGCGGCCGTGCTGATCGGCATCTACTGGATGGCCGCGGGGGCATAGGCGGGCAATGTTTACGTAATCAAAAGGGCGCTGCGACGGAATATCGAACGCTGAACACGGGGGAATATCGAACGCCGAACACCGATTTTCGATTTAAGATTTTATTTTAACATACTCTCTTTGTTCTTAAATCGGCGTTCGTTCATCGGTGTTCTTCAATCAGGGACAGTCTTTTAACCCCACCCCGGCCCCTTCCCGCAAGCGGGGAGGGGAAATGTGTTGGATAATGTAGGAGCATTGTCATGTAGGGGCACGGCATGCCGTGCCCCTACCATCCCCCGCTGGCTGAGCGAAGTCGAAGCCACGCGGGGAGATGGGGGACCTTCCGCGCCCTTCGGCTCCGCTCAGGGGGCGGCCTTGTTCAGGGCCTGATGCGGCAAAACCATTGTAGGGGCGCAGCGGTGCTGCGCCCCTACAATCCCCCGCCGGCTGAGCAAAGTCGAAGCCACGCGGAGAGATGGGGGGGCCTTCCGAACCCTTCGACTCCGCTCAGGGAGCGGAAGGGGAAGGCGCAAGGAGCGAAGATGGATCACCGCACCAGATGCACCATCCCCGACACCTGATGTTGTTTGCCTTCATGGTCCAGCACCAGCACCTCCCACATATACACGCCCGTAGGCGCAGGCAGGCCGTCCACCGTCCCGTCCCAGCCGTGTGTGGCGTAATCGGTGCTCTCATAGATAAGCTGGCCCCAGCGGTTGTATATCAGCAGGCGAAACGCCGAAAAGCCCGAGGCCGACACCCGAAAGCGGTCGTTTACCCCGTCACCGTTCGGAGAGAAGGCGTTCGGGGCATACACCTGCAGCCCCGGCACAATCCACACCGTCCGGAAGGCGCTGTCCACGCAATCCCACCGGTTCCTCACCCACAAACCCACGCGGAACGACCCGCTGTCATCATACAGGTGATGCGTGTCCCAGGCCGTGTCCCAGCCGCCACCCGGCAGCGCTGGATCGTCAAAATTCCACACCGAAAAGGCTGTGGCGGAGTCCACGCCTTCGCTCCCATTGTAAAACCAGATCCGCCGGCGCGGCCACACCGCCAGCACAGGAACCGCCTCGAATGACGCTCGCGGCACCGGATATACCCGAACCACATCTTCCCACCAGCGTTCCGACACACACCCCGAATCGCTCACCGCCCACAGGCCCACATCCACACCCCCCACCGTGTCATACCACCGAAACACCTCCGAGCGATTCTCCACCGAACTACTGTCCGGGAAAAGCCAGACCAGACTATCGATCCGACCCGAAGGTATCCAGCTCAACGAACGAAACACCACACCCAGCGGACGACACCCCGACAACGGCGACGCCTCGATGTCCAGCTCCGGCAATGGCAACGCCGCAAAAACACGACGGGCCGTATCCATGCCGCACACGCTGTCGCCCCAATACACCACCCACACCACCGCCGTGTCGGCACCCACATACCATGCACCCTCCCGACCTGCATTCACATAATGGCCGCCACCGCCCAACAGCCAGCGCACACCCCACACAAACGAATCACGCAACACCAACCGAAGCGTATCCCCCGAACACCAACGACCCTGCTGTCTCACCGCTACCCACGGACGCGGCACCACCCACAGCCGAAGCGTGTCCGCATTCGCACAATACCCGTCATCATACCGATACACCAGCGAACTCCTGCCCGTGTCCAACGCCACCCAGTAGCGGTTTCCCGCCACCGATGAATCCTGCCATACACCGCCCGAGGGCTGCCCCAACAGCCACACCGTATCCCCCTGACAATACCGAACGCCGCCGTCCTGCGTCCCCGCAGACACCACCGGCAACGGACGAACTGTCACCCGACCGCTGTCTTCTCCCACGCAGCCCGTCGCGCTGTCCGTCCATGCATAGCGCAGCCAATGCACGCCCACGCCCGCAAGGTCGCTCAAAAACGTATCACCCGAAAGACCGGCGCCCCGCCACCGGCCGCCCGACGGATGACCCAGACCCGCCAGCACCAGCGTATCACCCACACACAGCCACCCCAGGCTGTCCACACCAACCCACGGCTTTGGGTGATACCGAACCCGAAACGTGTCCGACCGCGCACAAAACACACCCCCCAACGTGTCCCACACCCGCAACACATACCAACCCGAAGCCGAAAGGGAAGCCCGAAGCACACGAACCGTGTCCAGCACACGACCCACGCTGTCCAGCCACACATAATGCACTGAATCCCCGCCAAACAGCGGGCCCGATACCGTCACCGCATCGCCCCAGCAACCCCACACCGTGTCCGGAAGCGCAAACCACAGCGACGGGTTCTTATGCACCCACGACGTGTCCCGACCCACGCAACCGTGCGCACTCTGCACCGCCCACACGTAACCGCTCCCCTGCCACACCCGAACGCTGTCGCTGCTATCCAGCACATTCCCACTCAGGTCATACCACCACACGCCCGCCAGTGAGTCGTCCGACAAACTAAACCCGCCCCACAACATCGCACTGTCTTCCCAGCACACCCGAACGCTGTCCAGCGACCACACCGACGGCGATGCATACACCCGCACCAAGCCCGTGTCCCGATTCACGCAACCCGTGCTGTCCGACACATACACCGACAACCCGCTGCTGCTGTCGTAAAAGCGGCTCAACATCAGCACACCGCTGTCACCCGTGCTCCACCACACCGCATAGCCGCCCGTTACGGCCACCGGCTGCGCCGTGAACGTCACCACGCCGCTGTCGCACAAAAAGGTGTCCACCGGCGAAAGCAACACCCCCACCGCCGTGTCCACCCACACCGAATCATAATAATCCCGCACGCATCCCTCCGCCGCCACGCTCAGCGCATAGTA
>JALVCQ010000067.1 GCA_027009805.1 Bacteroidota bacterium | reverse complement strand
CTCCCTCGAAATTGCTATCGGTGCGCTGGGCGTCTTTCTGGGAGCCTTGAACGTGGCCGGCGGCTTCGCTGTGACCGACCGCATGCTTGAAATGTTTTCCAACAAACCGTCATGAGCCTGCATATCCTTTACGGCGCCTATTTCATCGCCGTTTTCTTCATTATTCTGGGACTGAAAATGATGTCGGTGCCGCGCACGGCCCGCCGCGGCAACTACTGGGCCGGCGTCGGCATGCTGATGGCCATTCTGGCCACGCTGGCATGGCCGGGATTGCAACATATCGGTTTGATGATCGGTATTATCGCCGCCGGCGGCGCCATCGGCTGGGTGTCGGCCCGCAAGGTGTCGATGACCGACATGCCGCAGATGGTAGCCCTCTTTAATGGAATGGGCGGCGGTGCCGCAGCCGTCATCGCCTTTTTGCACCTGCTTCACGGTGATATGGACGCAGGACTGAAAGCCCTGATGGCCCTGGCCGGCGTGATCGGGTCGATTTCCTTTGCCGGCAGTGTGGGCGCCTTCCTCAAACTCCAGCGCCTCATTAACGACCGGCCTATCACCTTCCCGTTGCAACAGGCCTTTAACGGCCTCCTGTTGCTGGCTTCGCTGGGGATGGCCGGCTATGTGATGATGCACCCCTCCACGGAAAGCCTGGCGATTTTCCTGGCGCTGCCCTTGCTGCTCGGATTTATGATGGTGTTGCCCATCGGCGGCGCCGACATGCCGGTGTTAATCTCCGTCTTTAACGCCCTGACGGGGCTGGCGGTGGCTTTCGACGGGTTCGGGCTTTCCAACTACACGCTGATTATCAGCGGCACCATCGTGGGCGCCTCGGGGACGCTCCTCACCCTGATGATGGCCAAAGCCATGAACCGCTCGCTGGCCAACGTCCTCTTCGGGGCGGTGGGCACCATCGTCAAAGGCGAAGGCGGCGACGAAGAAAAGGTCATGAAAGAACGCAGCGTCGAGGATGCCGCCGTCACGATGGCCTACGCCAATCGCGTCATCATCATCCCGGGATTCGGCATGGCGGCCGCACAGGCCCAACACAAAGTCAAAGAGCTGATGGACCTGCTCGACTCCAAAGGCGTCGATGTGGTATTTGCCATCCATCCCGTGGCGGGGCGGATGCCCGGACACATGAACGTGTTGCTGGCCGAAGCCGACATCCCTTACGAAAAGCTGAAAGACATCGAGGAAATTAACGAAGACTTCGCCAACACCGACGTGGTGCTGGTCATCGGTGCCAACGACGTAGTCAACCCGGCCGCGGAAAAAGATCCCAACAGCCCTATTTACGGGATGCCTATCCTCAAAGCCTACAACGCCAAAAACGTCTTTGTGATTAAGCGCGGCCGCGGCCGCGGCTTCGCCGGCATCGAAAACGAACTCTTCTTTGCGCCCAACACCTATATGCTTTTCGGCGACGCCAAAGAAGTGCTGGCCAAACTGATTCAGGAACTCAAACAAACCTGATGAGCGGCAATCCGCGGATTGCCCGGCTGATTCAGCGGGCGCTGGGCGACGTCTTCTTGTATGACATGCGGGACGAGCTGGCGCCGCTGATGGCCGCGATCACGCGAGTCACGGTAACGCCCCAACTCGAACGGGCCGACGTCTATGTGAGCGCCGCCCTCGTGGAAGACGCCCCCAAACTGGTGGAACTGCTCAACGCCCACCGAAAGCAGGTGCGCCTGTTGTTGGGACGGCGCATCCGCCACAAAGTGCGCCACATTCCCGAGCTGCGATTCATTCTGGATGATACGGTCTTGTTTCAGGAACGCATCGACGAGCTGATAGGCAAAAAGCCGCCGTCGCCGCCGAAGACCCACGAAGACGACGATGGAGACGCGGAAGGCGAGTAGGCTCAGCACCGAGGCGAAGCTGCTGGAAAACACCCTCGAACTTTCGGCCCGCTTCCGCCTGGTCCTCTACGCCTTTTTGCAAGTATATGACGTGGAACAGTGGCACCTCCGACAGGCCCTCGAAACCTACCTGAAAGACCACCCCGCCGACCAGACGCGCTATCTGCTTTTCCTCGGGCACGATCCCTTTGCCGCACATATCTACTGGATCGGACAAAAATATCCGCAATTCGCCGTCGAAGTCATCGACCGAGACCCGGAAGAAATGGCCATGTTGCGGGAGCTCTTTCATCAGCTGGGCCTGCGGAACATCTCGTTTTACACCTTCGACGAACACAATTTTCCCGCCCACACCTGCTACGACTACGTGGGGTCGATATATCGTTCGTCATTTGATGCCATCGACGTCGAACGAATGGCTGGGGCGCTAAAGCCCTCGGGCGTGTTCGTGGGACTGTTTCGGCGGGTGCGGCCCGAGGATATGCCGGCGTTTCGGGCACACGTGAAGGCGCGGCTACAGTCGGCGGGCTTTAAGCGCATCAAATTTCGATGGGTGTACGGCCGGCCGGCCGTCTGGTCGTATCGGCTCAGCGTGTGGCCCATTCGGCTGTTGCGCCTGCGGATGTTTTTCTTGCCGTTTGCCTTGCTCTATTACGCGCTGATGTTGCCGCTGGTGGCGCTGTTGAACTATCTGGACTCGCACATGGTGCATCCCCGCGGGCGGGTGGTGATGGTGCGGGCCCAAAAAGCCCCCTGACGATGTCGCTGCTGCGGATAGCCTGGCGATATTTCTCCTTTTCGGGCGTGCCGCGCCTGATTCATCTGCTGCTGGGCGTCAGCCTCGTGGGCATCGTGATTTCCACGGCGGCGCTGGTGCTCGTCCTCTCGGTCTTTAACGGCTTTACGCGGATGGTGGAGCAGTTGTATAACCACATGGAGCCGCACGTGGTGGTGCGGCCGCAGGCGGGGAAATGGCTTCGGGTGGACAGCCTGCCGCTGGAACGGCTGCGGGCGCTGCCCGGCGTGGTGGCCGTCTCGCCGGTGTTGGACGAAAAAGCGCTGGTGCGCCTGGGCAATGAAAAGGTGGTGGCGCGGGTGCGCGGCGTCCAGCCGGATTATGTGAAACATCTCGGGCTGGATTCCGCCATGCAGTGGGGCGGCGTTGTCTTATGGGCCGATTCGGTGCCGTTTGCCCTGATAGGGGCGAAGCTGGCCCGTCGCCTGGGAGCTGCCCCCGGGCCGATGGCGCCGCCGTTGCAACTCATCTTCCCGCGGCAGCCGCGGCGCGGGCTGCTCAATCCCGCCGCCGCCTTCCGCCGGGCCCGCGTGGCCGTCGGCGGCGTCTTTTCCCTCTCACAAGAGTCCAGCAACCCGCGGGTGTGGGTGCCCTACCCATGGCTGGCCGAAGTGCTGGGCCGCTCACACCAGGCCACAGCGTTGGCCATCCGCGCCCGCACCCACGACAGAGACACCGTCCGCACGCTCGCCGAACAGGTCCGCGCCGCCGTCGGACCCGATGATGAAGTGCTGGACTTTTATCAGCAACACGCCTCCCTCTATCGCATCTTCAACATCGAAAAGCTGGCCGTTTTCTTCATCCTGACCCTCATCGCCTCGCTGGCCGGGTTTAACATCAGCAGTGCGGTGCTGATGTTTGCACTGGAACGCCGCCGACACTTTGCCATCTTGCAGGTGATGGGCGCCTCGCGCCGCTTTGTGCGAAAGATGGTGATGGGCGCATCGACCGTGGTCACCCTCTGGGGCGGCCTGCTGGGGCTGCTGCTCGGCTATGGCGTGGGACGCTTGCAGCAGATGTACGGCTGGGTGAAATTAGACGCCGGCGCCTCCTTCGTCACACAGGCCTATCCCGTCGATTTTGAACTGCTCGACTTTGCCGCCATCCTGACCGTCATCCTCCTCATCGGCCTGCTGGCCGCCATCCTCCCGGCTCGCGCCGCCGCCACCCCCGTCACCCTCAATAAGCTCAGGTTGCGGTAAGGGGCTGCCAATGCGGAAATGCTGTATATTTGCTTTCATTGGTGGCATGCGGAGGAAACAATATGGATGCCGGCCGCCGAAAAGGCCTTGCCCATTTTCAGATGCTGAATGATGGAGAACGCAGAAGCGAGAGAAATCAGTGAGCCGTTT
>JALVCQ010000066.1 GCA_027009805.1 Bacteroidota bacterium | reverse complement strand
TGAAAAAACACCAGGTCGGCATCTTCGTCGAAAAACTCGATGGGATGATAGCGTTTGATGAGGCGCACCAGCCGTATGGCGATGGTGAGCTGGTCGTAAAGGCGGTAGTAGTAAAGGTCCACCAGCAAGTCGTTGCGGCGGCGGGCGAAGATGATGGGGTCGTGGGCCGCCCGCACTTTTTCATATCCGGCGATGGCCCGCCGCAAATAGTTGACGGTAAACTCGGGCTCTTTGTGAAAACTGCCCATCAGGAGGACGCGCAAATTGTTTCTCGATGCCTCGGTCAGCGGCACCAGCGTCATCGCCTCGACGTAGCGCTCGAAGTCCCGCAGCTCTTGTGTGCTCAGCTTATATTCGGCCACCTCGGCCAGGATGGCCGAATCGGGCGGTATCCAGTCTTTCCGCAGAAAAGCCAGCACTTTCCCTTCGGGATCTTCCAACACCAGTTTACGCGCATTCAGCTTGCGGATACGATACTGCAAGCGCTGCTGGCCACTCTGAAAAACAAGCTGCTTTTTCTCGACCTTAAATTGTCCTTTGATATCCGAAAAAATGGTTTGCATTAAAAAAGAAGAGTCGGGGTAAAAAGCCAGCAACATATTCACCAGCGGTTCTTCCCACTCGCCCATCAACGTCCGACCGGGCCGTTGCGCCCATGCAGTCCACACCCACACCGTCGTTGCCCAGAACAGGGCGGCCCGTCTCGCAAATGTCATATCACCGAATTAATCCAGCTGCAATACCGCCAGAAATGCCTTCTGGGGCACTTCCACCCGGCCGATTTGCTTCATCCGTTTTTTACCCTTTTTCTGCTTTTCCAGCAGTTTTCGCTTTCGGGTGATGTCGCCGCCGTAACATTTGGCGGTGACGTCTTTTCGCAGCGCCCGCACAGTCTCCCGGGCGATGACTTTGCTGCCGATAGCGGCCTGAATGGCGATTTCAAACTGCTGGCGGGGGATAAGCTCTTTCAGCTTTTTGCAAATTTTCTTACCATATTCATAAGCCTTGCTGCGGTGAATAATGGCTGAAAGGGCATCGACGGGCTCGCCGTTGAGGCGGATATCCAGCCTCACAAGGTCGGATTGCCGATATCCGATGGGCGAGTAATCGAGGGAAGCATAGCCGCGGGAGATGGATTTGAGCTTATCGAAAAAGTCGAAGATGATCTCCGCCAGCGGCATTTCGAACGAAAGCTCCACCCGCTCGGGCGATAGGTAGAGCTGATTTTTAAGGATGCCGCGCTTGCCGATGCACAGTTCCATCACAGGCCCCACGTAATCGGCCTTGGTGATGATCTGCACCAGCACATAGGGCTCTTCGAGGTGGGCGATTTTCGCCGGGTCGGGCAATTCGGAAGGGTTTTCGATGACGAGCACCTCGCCGCTGTTAAGCACCACCCGATAGGAGACGTTGGGCACCGTGGTGATGACCGACAGCTGAAATTCCCGTTCGAGGCGCTCCTGCACGATCTCCATATGGAGCAGCCCCAGAAAGCCGCACCGGAAGCCGAACCCCAGCGCCGCCGATGTTTCAGGCTCGAAGGTCAGCGAGGCGTCGTTGAGCTTGAGCTTTTCAAGCGCGGTGCGCAGGTCTTCGAAGTCTTCGGAATCTATCGGGTAGATGCCGGCGAAGACCATGGGTTTGACGTCTTCAAAGCCCTGCACCGGTGCATCCGTCGGTCGGTCCACGTGGGTAATGGTGTCGCCCACTTTTACCTCGCTGGCGCTTTTGATCCCTGAGATGATATAGCCTACGTCTCCGGTGCCCAGCGATTCTCGGGGTTCTTTTTGCAGACGCAGGATACCCAGCTCTTCGACAGTATATTCCCGGCCGGTGTTCATAAACAAGACGCTATCGCCTTTGCGAATACGGCCGTTGAAGATGCGGAAATAGACCTCGACGCCGCGATAGGTGTTGTAAAGCGAGTCAAAGATGAGCGCCTGCAACGGGGCTTCGGGGTCGCCCTCCGGCGGTGGGATTCGTTCCACAATGGCCTCCAGCAAGGCGGGCACGCCCTCGCCCGTCTTGGCACTGACTTTCAGCACATCCCCTCTTTCGCATCCCAAAATCTCGACGATTTCGTCGATCACCTCTTCGGTGCGGGCGTTGGGAAGGTCGATTTTATTGACCACCGGAATAATCTCGAGGTCGTGTTCGAGGGCCAGAAAGAGGTTGGAGATGGTCTGCGCCTGAATGCCCTGGGCAGCATCCACCACCAGCAGCGCGCCTTCACACGCGGCGATGGCCCGCGATACCTCATACGAAAAGTCCACATGGCCCGGTGTGTCGATCAGGTTCAGCCGATATTCCTTCCCCTGGTAGGGATACTTCATCTGGATGGCATGCGACTTGATGGTGATGCCCCGCTCCCGTTCCAGATCCATGTTGTCGAGCACCTGCTCGCGAAGCTGCCGGTCGCTCAGCGTGCGGGTGGCTTCGAGCAGCCGGTCGGCCAGGGTGCTTTTACCGTGGTCGATGTGGGCGATGATGGAAAAGTTCCGAATGTCCTCAATGGGTCGTCGAGCCATGGTGCAAAGGTAATCCCGCCGCTGCGGGCGACACGGGCGCGTATAAGCCTCAGGTCATGGGCAGCCGACTTTCTCAAAAATGTCTGGTGCACCGGCCATCACTTTTTCAGGTTCGGGCGCAGCTCGGGTGCTGCTGCGATGCGGATGCGGGCCGGCACCTCGTATGACAGCAGATGCTTTTGCAGGAAAGCCCGCAGGTCGGCCACCGTGAGCCCGTCGGAACGGATGGGGGCGACGTGTGCTTCCAGATAGGTGCCCATCATTGGGTGTTGATGCGCCTTCACGCGGGCCCACGTGACCGCCGGATGGGTCAGGATCGCCGCTTCGACACGGGCAAGCGACACCGCATGGCCCTGCACCTTCACCACATCGTCGGCCCGCCCCTCAAAGACCACCCGCCCGTCGGGGCCCCACTTTCCCCGATCACCTGTCGGGAAATACCCCTCATCATCGAGCTGAAGCGGCCGTCCCCAATAGCCCAGAAAGCCGGGTTGCGGACGGGCCCACACCATGTCCCCTTTGATTTTGATTCGCTCCGGCACGATCATGCCCACTTCGGTACCGGCCCACGTGTTGTGCACTTCCGCATCGGGAAAGTGCTTTCGCAGGGCTTCCAGCAATCCCGGCCACGGCGCCTCGCCACCCGTATTGACGCGGCGCACGCCCCGATATTGCGCTTCGGGATAGGCCATCAGCAACCACCGCCAGAAGGAAGGCGTGGCCGACACCGAATGCGGCACCGGCGGGCGGGTGAGGGCTTCGTGCGCCGTGTCCACATCGATGGACTCGACCAGCTTCACGGCGCCGCCCCGTCCCAGCGTGCGCATCATCAGGTCAAAGCCGCCGAAATGAAACAGCGGCATCAGCGGCAGCGTCAACAATGCCGGCTTCCACGGGAAGACGTATTGTGCCAGAAAAGGATCGGGATCGAACACCGCCGGTCGGGGGCGCCCGCCGGTGCCGCCCGTCAGAAAGATCAGCGCCCGCCGCGGCGGCCGGCCTTCCGCCTCCGGATGCAATGGAAACACCTGCAAGCGCCCGTCGCGGGTCAGATAGACCAAGGCATGCGGCATAAAGTCCGTGCGGACATCGTCGGTCAGCGGCTCGGCGGGCGGATACAGCAGCACGGCACGCCCTTCTTCGAGCAACGCCATCAGCAGCGCCACATACGCCCACGACGACACGAAAGGCATCACCAGGCGCTGCGGTCTGGGAAAGGCGTTTCGCAGGCCGCGCCGATAGGCGGCAATCGCCTCTAAAAACGTGGGATAGTCGATGCGCTCGGCCCCCTGCACGAAAGCCGGGCCTTCCCGGTCGGCCAGGCGCCGAAGCCATCGCAGGTTAAGGCCCGCCAAGGTAGATGGTTTGTCCGGTGAGGCTGTCGTTGGCGGGGTCCATCAAAAAGTCCACCGTCGGGAAGATCTCTTCGGGCCGCAGATAGCGCCGGATGGCTGTGCGCTGCAGCAGGGCGTCCATCTTTTCGGTGGG
>JALVCQ010000065.1 GCA_027009805.1 Bacteroidota bacterium | reverse complement strand
CGGGCGGCAACACGCGGAAATTCTCAAAGGCCTGCTCGGCCCATTTTAAGAGTTGATACCGCTCGCGGTTGCGCTTGTATTCCAGCTCCACGTTGCGGTCGAAGGCGTAGAGGGTGCCGAAATAGTCGATCTGAACCGAGTGGTCGATGATCAGATCCACGGGAATTTTGGGATTGATAATGGACGGGTCGCCGCCGGCCCGGGCCACCGCACTCCGCATCGCCGCCAGATCCACCACCGCCGGCACGCCCGTAAAGTCCTGCATCAACACCCGCGCCGGCTTGAAGGGTATCTCCTTCGAATGGCCTTTCAGAAACGTTTCGAGATGCTCGTCATTGACCGAAAAACCGTCATAATTCCGCAGGATGTTTTCCAGCAGGATGCGCTGGACAAAAGGCATCCGCCCGATGTCGGCGCCCAGCACCTCTTCCGCCCTTTTTAAAGATTGAATGCGAACCGACCGGCCCGCCAGCGTTACTTCTTGTTGCGTCTTTTCGTAAGCCACTGCTTTCGTCATTTTTAATAGGCCGCAAATTTAGCCTTTGAGGGCGGGGGGAGGAGATGGAACCTGATGGAATCGCCGCTCTCCCAATGCCGTTATATTTGCACCCTTAAAAAACACGGTGGGCTCCGGCGGATGTGGCGGAATTGGTAGACGCGCCAGACTTAGAATCTGGTGCCGCAAGGCGTGGGGGTTCGAGTCCCCCCATCCGCACGATGCTGTGAACCACATTATCACATTAATCATTTAGCATTACATGGAAGAACAACACAAAGAGAACGGGCTGAAAGTTTATCGGCGCGTCGTGCCGCGGTCCGAAGTAGAAGCCCGCATCACGGAAGAGCTGAAAAAGCTTCGGAAGTCGGTTCAATTGCCGGGATTTCGTCCCGGGAAGGTGCCGCTGTCGTTGCTTCGGAAGATGAGCGGCGATAAGGTGGAAGCTGACATCATTCAGGAGGAAGTGGGCCGGTTGCAACGCGAGCGTTTTGCCCAGCCGGATGGGCCGGACGTGTTGTTGCCGTGGAGCCTCGAAAAAAGCGAGATGACGGAAGAAGGGCTGGAAATCGTGTTTGTGGAGGTGCCCACGCCCGAGGCGCCGCTGAAAGTCGATGTGGCATCGTTGCCGCCCCGGATGGAGATAGAAATGACCGACGAGGATGTGGATCGGGAGGTGGAAGAAATCCGCAAAAACCATCTGATGCTTCATCCGCTGGAAGCGCTGGCGGAAACCACCGAGCATCCGCAGCGCTTTATGGCGGAGGTGGAAGAGCTGGATGAGGACGGCACGCCGCTGGAAGGCGGCATCCGCCATTCGGCCATCTTTATGTGGGAAGACCTTCCGGAAGGGCTTCAGAAAGAACTGGTCGGCAAGAAAAAAGGCGAAAGCCTCATCACGGACCTGCGGACCCATTTTGAAGGAAAGGAAGAAGAGCTGGCCACTGTTCTGGAGCAGGACATCCACGCCATTCAGGATATGTCGTCGAAAGTGGCCCTCCGCAACATCGTTCCTTACATGATCGTGTTGCCCGAAGTGGATGAGGCTTTTATTAAAAAGGTGTATCCCGATCTGGAAGAACCGACGGAAGAAGCATTTCGGGAACGGGCACGCTTGAATGCGGAGACCTACTGGAATCGGCGGGCACGCCGCCATTGGGAATCGGAAGTGATGGATAAGCTGCTGGAAAACTACGCCCCCCCCTTGCCGCGGGAAGGCATCCGGGCATGGTATGCCGTCACGTTTCGACACCTTGATACGGTGGATAAACTGCTCAATGAACAGGAGTGGCGCCAGCTTACGTGGGGCACCGCCGTCCGCAACTGGGCCATGGAAAACGATGAAAAGTTGAATGAGGAACTGGTCCAGCGCCTGGCCCAAACCTATGCCTATCGGGAAGCAATGGAAGCGCGTAAAGCGCCGACGAATGAATTTCTGACCCAGCGCATGGCGTTGTATCTTTATCATCCTTATTATCGCTACCTGTTGCACACCGACGGATGGGAAGAACGTTTCTTTGAAGCACTGGCCGAAAAGGTGCCCACAGAGCAAAAAAACCTGAAAGCGTTCGTGGAAATCTGGGCTCAGGCGCAACAGGCGGACGAAGCCGGAGAAGAAGACATCACTGAAAATATCGAAGAACATGAAACCGAATAAATTGGGCGACGAGTTTCGCCGCTATGCCGTAGGGCATCATGGAATCAGCTCGCTGCGGTTGCATCAATACACGCAGGCGGTGTCGGCGTATATCACGCCCAACATCATCGAAGAGCGGCCCATGAATGTGGCCGTCATGGATGTGTTTTCCCGACTGATGATGGACCGGATTGTGTTTTTGGGCGTGCCTATTAATAATGATGTGTCGAACATCCTTCAGGCGCAGTTGCTGTTTCTGGAGTCGAGCGATCCCACGCAGGAGATCCAGATGTATATCAACAGCCCGGGCGGCAGCGTCTATGCCGGGTTGGGGCTGTATGACACGATGCAATACGTGGGCCCCGACGTGGTGACGATTTGCACGTCGTTGGCGGCATCGATGGCTGCCATTTTGTTGGCGGCGGGCACGGCGGGTAAGCGTTACGGACTGCCGCATGCCCGGGTGATGATCCATCAGCCGCTGGGCGGGGTGCAAGGGCAGGCCGCCGACATCGAAATCACCGCCCGGGAAATCCTCAAACTGCGGGACGAACTCTATGGTATCCTTGCCGACCACACCGGCCAGCCCGTAGAGAAAATCGCCGAAGATGCCGACCGGGATTATTGGATGCGTTCTGATGAGGCGAAAGAATATGGTATCATCGATGAGGTGCTCGTGCCTAAAAAGCGCAAAAGCGGCGAATAAAACAGGATGACACAACAGCCACCAAAAGAGGGGCGCGCCGCTGCATCGCAGGCGCAGGAGCCCATTATCGTCTATCCCAAAGACATTAAGGCTTACCTTGACCAATATGTCATCGGTCAGGAGCATGCCAAAAAGGTCATCTCCGTAGCCATCTACAATCATTATAAGCGGCTGATGGCGCGGGATTCGACCGCCGACGTCGAAATTGAAAAGTCCAACATCCTGCTGATTGGCCCCACCGGCACAGGCAAGACGCTGATTGCCCGCACCATTGCCCGGCTGTTGCACGTGCCGTTTGCCATTGCCGACGCCACCACGCTCACCGAAGCGGGCTACGTGGGCGAGGACGTCGAGACCATCATCACGCGGCTGTTGCAGGCCTGTAATTATAATGTAGCGGCGGCCGAACGGGGCATTATCTATCTGGATGAGATCGATAAGATTGCCCGCAAGTCGGAAAGTCCCAGCATCACCCGGGACGTTTCCGGGGAAGGCGTGCAGCAGGCCCTGCTGAAAATCGTGGAAGGCACCACCGTGATGGTGCCGCCGCAGGGCGGACGGAAGCATCCCGAACAGCCGATGATCCCTGTCAATACGACGAATATCCTCTTTATTGCCGGCGGCGCTTTTGACGGGCTGGAAAAGGTCATCCGTCAGCGGGTTAAGACGGGTGCCATCGGCTTTCGTGCCCGAGAGGCGGTCGGTGAACAGGACAACATTCTGGCCTATGTCCAGCCCGAAGACCTGAAGCGCTTCGGGTTGATCCCCGAGCTGATCGGACGCTTCCCCGTGATGGCCCATCTCGACCCGCTCGACAGGGCTTCGTTGCGCCGTATCCTCACGCAGCCCAAGAATGCCATCCTTCGGCAATATCAGACCCTTTTTGCGCTGGATAACGTAAAGCTGGAACTGACCGAGGATGCGCTGGATGCCATCGTGGAAGAAGCGTTGCGGTTGAAAACCGGGGCGCGCAGCCTCCGCGGGGTGGTCGAAAAGGTGCTGCTCGACTATATGTTCAATATTCGGGACTATCAAGGGCAGACCCTTCGGATCGACGGGGCGGAGGTGCGACGTCGTTTGCAGCGGGCTGCGGCTTAAACGGCCCGTTGATGCGGGTGCGTCGCCTTTCTCGTGAGCAGTGGACCGAGCGGGCGTGGTCGGTGGCGGCCACCTATTTTCATACGCCGGAGTGGTATGAGGTCTGGGCGCGCTGGCAGGGATGGACGGTATTTGCGTTGGAATTTGGCTCGGACGGGTGGATGCCCGTGG
>JALVCQ010000064.1 GCA_027009805.1 Bacteroidota bacterium | reverse complement strand
GCGGCGGAGCGCAAGAAATTAACCATCGACCTGCGGCAGAAGATGCGGTCGAAGGCGTCGGACGCCGAGCTGGAAAAGCTGATGGATCGGTATTTGGAAATCGACGCCGAACGGGTGGCCGTCAAACGCCGCTATTACGAGCGGTTTAAGAAGGTGCTTCCTATTCGGAAAGTGATCCGGATACCGGTGGCGGAGCGTCAGTTTCGCAAGAAAATGCTGGAAAGGCTTCGGCGGCGGGATCGTCCGATGCGGCCGCCGATGCGTGGGCCGGACCGGAGAATGGAACGGCGGGGCTGGGAGTAAGGAAGTGGTTGTGCGTGGTGAAAGCCGGTGATGCCTGCTCGCTCTTTGAGAGGCATTGCCGGCTTTCTTTTTTTCAGCAGGGCCGCCAGTGATAGAGGATGACGGCGGCGGCCACCGCCACGTTGAGCGATTCGAACGGTTGGCAGGCGGGGATGCTGACGGGCCGGGCGGCTTCGCTGTTCCAATGGGGGGAAAGTCCGTGCCCTTCATTGCCGACGATGAGGGCAAAAGCCGAGGGCCGTTCAATCTGATCAATCGGTGGCCCGTCCATGACCGCCGTGAAAAGGGGAAGCCGTCGGGCTTGCAGGAAATGGGTGAGGGGTTCGGGGGCGGTGGCTTGTTGCCATGAGATATGAAAGATGGCGCCGGCGCTTCCGCTGATGAGGCGGGGGTGCCATGGGTCGATGCCGCCGTAAAAGATGAGGTGCTCGACGCCGAACCATAACGCGGTGCGGACGAGTGCGCCGGCATTGCCGGGATGCTGGATGTGGTCGAGGATAAGCGCTCGCCGCACGTGCCGGGGAGGCGGAGGCGTCGGCGGCATGTCGAAGAGGGCGGCGGCGGGCAGGGGGCCGGCCGTGGAAGCCACTTCCGAAAGGGCCTGGGGCGACACGTAAGCCGGACATGTCTCGGGAAAGGATAGTTGATAGAGGGTGTTTTCGTCTTTTGCGGTGACGGCGGTGGGGGTGAGGCCCGCCCGGAGGGCTTCCTGAATGGGTTTAATGCCTTCCACGGCGATGAGGCCGTGCTTACGGCGGTGACGGCCGTGGCGGGCCGCCATCCGCCACCGGTGCTTTAAGGCGCGGGGAAGCGTAGAGGAGAAGGCCGCCATATGGGCTCAGGGAAGGTCAGGCCACTCGATCTGGTCGGGGACCACGAAAAAACCCCGGTGGACGACAGTGGTGTCGGACTTTAGCAGCGGCCACAGCGAGTAGGCTTCGATGCGGGTGCGGAAGTTGCCGACCCGAATCTTGAAGTAGGGGGCTTGATAGGTCAAGTAGATGGGCAGATGGGGATAGGTCTGCAAGAGGTATTGCCGGTATTTCATGGCTTCACTTCGGCGGCTGGTGGCCAGCAGTTGCACGCGATAGCCGCGCAGCAGGGGGTGGTCTCGGTGCAGCGGGGCGATGTAGCGGCGCAACGCCGGCGGATACTGGACGATGACTTCGGCGGCGGGCGGTTGGTTACAAAGGTCCCACACGTTCTGGCCTGCGGCCGTCAGGGCGGTCGTCAGCCCTATTCCCAGCAGAAGGGCTTTCATGGCGTTTGCCTGATGGCTTTGATGATCTCGACCCCGCGGGATGCGCCCAGCACGTCGGCGCCGGCTTCGATGAGCTGCAAGGCCTGTTCGGCGGTTCGGATGCCGCCCGAGGCTTTGATTTTGACGTGGGCGGGGATAGCCCGGCGGATGGTGCGAACGTCTTCGACGGTGGCGCCCCGGCCGAAGAATCCCGTAGAGGTCTTGACGTAGTCGGCGCCGGCTTCGGCGGCCAGGTGGGCGGCCGCGGCGATGTTTTCCAGTGTGTCGAGCAGGCCCGTCTCGATGATGACCTTGCAGGGGATGCCTTGCTGGTGGCAGGCGGCCACCACGGCGGCGATGTCTTCCTGCGCGGCTGTGAGGTCGCCGCTGTGGAAGGCTGCGTTGTTCATGACCATGTCGAGTTCCTGGGCGCCGGCAGCGATGAGTTGCTCCGCTTCGGCTACTTTGACGGCTGTGGGATGGTATCCGGTGGGAAAGCCCACCACGCTGATGATGCGCAGGTTTGCGGACGGGGGCACCTGCTGCGCCGCATAGCCCACATACCACGGCGGCACGCACACGCCCCGGAAGCCGTAAGCGAGCGCTTCCGCTATCAGGGCGTCGATCCGGCTGCGGGTGGTGTGGGGCTGCAGGTGGGTGTGTTCAATACGGGCGGCCAGGTCAGCTTTTGACGGTCTTTCCATGGCAGTGTTTGTATTTCTTTCCGCTGCCGCAGGGACATGGGTCGTTGCGGCCCACTTTTTTCCCCTCCCGTTTGAATGTTTGGGGCTGGCGCGGCGCTTCGCCGGCAGGCTGCCCGTTGGGTGGTGCGTTGGGTGGGGCTACGGGCTGGGTGGGGATGAGGCTCTGGCGCGAGGTTTTCAAGTTGCGGGGTTTGCGTTTGGGCGGTGGTGGGGCCGTGGTGGTGGTAGGGGGTTGTTCCACCGGGATAAAACCTTTGAAGATCCAGCTCAGAATCTCTTTGTTGATGCGGCCCAGCGATTCCTGAAACAGTTTGAACGACTCGAACTTGTATATCAGCAGCGGGTCTTTCTGTTCGTAAACAGCGGCTTGCACCGACTGGCGCAGCTCGTCCAGCCGCCGCAGGTGTTCTTTCCAGATGTCGTCGATGACGGCCAGCGAAGCCGTTTTCAGGACCGCCCGGATGATGGCTTCGCCGTTGCTTTCCACGGCCTCCCGCAGTGGTGCGATGACCTGCAACACGTATTTGCCGTTGGTAAAGGGAAGGACGACGTTGCGGAACTTTTCGCCCTCGTCTTCCAGCACCCGCTGAAAGACAGGCAGCGTTTGCGCAATGAGGGCCTGTTTTTTCTGTTGGTAGTGTTGCCATGCGGCCTCGAAGAGGCGGCGTTCAGCTTCGGAAGCATCCAGCCGGGCAAACTCGTCGGCGGAAAACGGCGGCTCCATGCCCAGCGTCAGGAGCAGTTCCATCCGCAGGCCGTCGTAGTCCTGAGCGGGATGATATTGCTCGACGATCTGGGCAAGGTAGTCTTGCAGCGAGTGGATGAAATCGATTTCCAGTTTTTGTCCCAGAAGGGCGTTGCTGCGCCGTTTGTAGATGACTTCCCGCTGCGAGTTCATCACGTCGTCGTATTCCAGCAGGCGTTTGCGGATGCCGAAGTTGTTTTCTTCGACCTTTTTCTGGGCCCGTTCGATGGAGCGGGTAATCATGGAGTGCTGGAGGGGTTCGCCTTCTTCATAGCCGAGGCGGTCGAGGAGGCGGGCGATGCGGTCGGAGCCGAAGAGGCGCATCAGGTCGTCTTCCAGCGAGATAAAGAATTGCGATGAGCCGGGGTCGCCCTGCCGGCCGGCCCGTCCGCGCAACTGGCGGTCGATGCGCCGCGAGTCGTGGCGTTCCGTCCCGATGATGGCCAGCCCGCCGGCTTCTTTCACGCCGGGCCCCAGCTTGATGTCGGTGCCCCGGCCCGCCATGTTGGTGGCAATGGTTACGGCACCGGCCTGTCCGGCCTGCGCCACGATCTCGGCCTCCCGCTGATGATGCTTGGCGTTAAGCACGTTATGCGGGATTTTCTTCCGCTTCAGCATCCGGCTGAGCAGCTCGCTGACTTCCACCGACGTCGTCCCCACCAATACGGGCCGCCCCTGCGCCCGAAGCTTCTCGATCTCGTCAATTACGGCCGCATATTTTTCCCGCTTGGTGCGGAAGATCAAGTCTTCCTTATCTTCCCGGATTACGGGCTTATGCGTGGGAATGACCACCACTTCCAGCTTGTAGATTTCCCAGAACTCATTGGCTTCGGTCTCGGCCGTCCCCGTCATCCCCGCCAGCTTATGATACATCCGAAAATAGTTCTGCAGCGTGATGGTGGCGTAGGTCTGCGTGGCCGCCTGCACTTTGACGTTTTCCTTCGCCTCAATCGCCTGATGAAGCCCGTCGGAATAGCGCCGACCTTCCATAATGCGGCCTGTCTGCTCATCCACAATCTTGACCTGCCCGTCCATGATGACGTATTCCACATCCCGCTCAAACAGCGTGTAGGCTTTCAGAAGCTGTTGAATGGTGTGGATGCGTTCGGTCTTTTCGCTGAACTCC
>JALVCQ010000063.1 GCA_027009805.1 Bacteroidota bacterium | reverse complement strand
CTACCCCACCCCGGCCCCTCCCCGTTTGCGGGGAGGGGAGATATAAAATATTTTGTAGGGGGTACGGCATGCCGTGCCCCTACGCAACCCACCCCGCGGCCGCCCACAGAGGCGATGCACGCATCGCCCCTACAATCCCCATCCCGCAGGCGGCGGGCCGCCTCGCTTGCGCCTGGCGCCCTCCGGGCCCCTCACGCGTTTGAGGCAACGCATCGGTCATAACATCGCATGTCTTGACAAAACCGATGGCCTATTTAATCAAGTTTACGGTTAAGGTTTGATCGATAAATGCAAGCTTTATGGTTGATGCCAATAATTATTTTATAGCACATCTATCGTTATTTTGAGCTTTTTACATTTGTGCGCTAAACCATCACTTAAATTACATACATGATGAAAGCAAAGCAAAGGCGACGCGTTATTTGGAACTTCGTTGTTGGGGCCTTTGGGGCGGTGGCCGCCCCCTTGTGTGCACAGGAAGTGGGCATCGGCACCATCACGCCGGCCGCCCGGCTGGATATTCAGGCCCCGGCCGCTTACACCGGCGACTTGTTTAGGGTCTTGCACGGCACCAATACCTACATGATCGTGAAGAACAACGGCAACGTCGGCGTCGGGACCGCCGCTCCGGGCGAACAACTGGATGTGGCCGGACGGATATGGCAAACCAACACGGGACAGTCTGTGTTCCTCGGAGAAGGGGCCGGCGCCAATGACGACTTAAGCAACAACCGGAATGTGATGGTCGGCTACCAGGCAGGCTACAACACCACCACCGGCGTGTCCAACACGGCCGGTGGTTTTCAGGCACTTTATTCGAACACAACCGGCGGGGCCAACACGGCCAGTGGTTATCGAGCACTTTATTCGAACACGACGGGTTACTATAACACGGCCAGTGGTTATCAGGCGCTTCGTTCGAACACAACCGGCGGGGCCAACACGGCCGATGGTTATGGCGCGCTTTATTCGAACACGACGGGTTGGTATAACACGGCCAGTGGTTATCAGGCGCTTCGTTCGAACACCACCGGCTCGTCCAACACGGCCGGTGGTTACCAGGCGCTTTATTCGAACACAACCGGCGGGACCAACACGGCCAGTGGTTATCAGGCGCTTCGTTCGAACACCACCGGCTCGTCCAACACGGCCGGTGGTTACCAGGCGCTATATTCGAACACCACCGGCTCGTCCAACACGGCCGGTGGTTACCAGGCGCTTTATTCGAACACAACCGGCGGGACCAACACGGCCAGTGGTTATCAGGCGCTATATTCGAACACCACCGGCTCGTCCAACACGGCCGGTGGTTACCAGGCGCTTTATTCGAACACAACCGGCGGGACCAACACGGCCAGTGGTTATCAGGCGCTTCGTTCGAACACCACCGGCGGGGCCAACACGGCCGGTGGTTACCAGGCGCTATATTCGAACACCACCGGCTCGTCCAACACGGCCGGTGGTTACCAGGCGCTTCATTCGAACACCACAGGTCAGCGTAACACGGCCGGCGGTTATCAGGCACTTTATTCGAACACGACGGGTTGGTATAACACGGCCAGTGGTTATCAGGCGCTTCGTTCGAACACAACCGGCGGGGGCAACACGGCCAGCGGTTATCAGGCACTTTATTCGAACACCACCGGCTCGTCCAACACGGCCGGTGGTGTCAATGCGCTTTCTTCGAACACGACGGGTTCGTATAACACGGCCAGTGGTTATGGTGCGCTATATTTGAACACGACGGGTTCGTGGAACACGGCCGGTGGTGTCAATGCGCTTCGTTCGAACACGACGGGTTCGTGGAACACGGCCGGTGGTGTCAATGCGCTTCGTTCGAACACGACGGGTTCGTGGAACACGGCCGGCGGCCGGAACGCGCTTTATTCGAATACGACGGGCTATTCCAACGTGGCGATGGGTGTGGGCGCGCTCTATTCCAATACTGACCGGTCTAATCTGGTGGCCGTGGGCGACTCGGCCTTGTATCACAACGGTACAGGGGTTACCTTGTCGTGGCAGGCCCAATATAATACGGCGGTGGGCTCAAAGGCGCTTTCTTCGAATACGACGGGTTCGTGGAACACGGCCGGTGGTTATGGTGCGCTTTATTCGAACACGACGGGGTTGGGGAACACGGCCGGTGGTTATCGGGCGCTTTATTCGAACACGACGGGTTACTATAACACGGCCGGTGGTTATGGTGCACTTTATTCGAACACGACGGGCGGCTCCAACACGGCCGGTGGTTATGATGCGCTTTATTCGAACACGACGGGTTGGTATAACACGGCCGGTGGTTATCGGGCGCTTTATTCGAACACGACGGGTTTGAGGAACACGGCCGGCGGTGCTTATGCACTTTATTCAAACACGGCGGGTTTGAGGAACACGGCCGGCGGTGCTTATGCGCTTTATTCAAACACGACGGGATCGGGCAACACGGCCGGTGGTTATCGGGCGCTTCGTTCGAACACGACGGGCGGTTCCAACACCGCAGTTGGTCGGAGTGCGCTTTATTCGAACACGACGGGTTCGTATAACACAGCCAGCGGCCGGAACGCGCTTTATTCGAATACGACGGGCTATTCCAACGTGGCGATGGGTGTGGGCGCGCTCTATTCCAACACTGACCGGTCTAATCTGGTGGCCGTGGGCGATTCGGCATTATATCACAACGGCGTCGGCGCTTTTTCCAGCACGGATGCCCGGTATAATACGGCGGTGGGGTCAAAAGGGCTTTATTCGAACACGACGGGCTATTCCAACACTGCCGTTGGTTACCAGGCGCTATATTCGAACACGACGGGCGGCTCCAACACGGCCGGTGGTGTCAATGCGCTTTATTCGAACACGACGGGCTATTCCAACACTGCCGTTGGTTACCAGGCGCTTCGTTCGAACACGACGGGCGGCTCCAACACGGCCGGTGGTTATCGGGCGCTTTATTGGAATACGACAGGCGGGGCCAACACGGCCGGCGGTGCTTATGCGCTTTATTCGAATACGACGGGTGGGTATAATACGGCCAGTGGTCGGAACGCGCTTTATTCGAATACGACGGGTGGATATAATACGGCCGTCGGATATTCCGCCCATTCCATCTGCACCACATGTAATAACACCACCGGCGTGGGATACAACGCCGACCCTTCGGCCTCCAATCGGGTGCACATCGGCAACAGTTCCGTCACCTGGATAGGCGGGCAGGTGACGTGGAGCACCTACTCCGACGGGCGGATGAAAAAACAGGTCATGGAAGATGTGGCGGGGCTGGACTTTATCACCCGCTTGCGGCCGGTGACCTATGTCATCGACAAAGACGTTCAGGACGGCCTGATGGGGGTGGTCGATTCGTCGGACTATCCGGAGAAATACGACATCGAAAAGATTCGCATCAGCGGTTTCATTGCGCAGGAGGTGGCCGGGGCGGCCCGGGAAGCGGGGTATGATTTCAGCGGGGTGACCGTTCCTCCCGACGGAAAGGGGTTGTATTCCCTTTCTTACGCCCAATTTGTGGTGCCGCTGGTGAAAGCTGTGCAGGAACAGCAGGCCATCATTCAGCAATTACAAGCCGAAGTTCAAGCCCTTAAAGCCCACACGGCGCAGATGGATGCGCCAACGACTCGTTAAGGCGGCGCATGCATTGACGGGGGCCAAACATGGGATAGGGGGCGGGTGCAGGGGCGATGTGCCCCTACGCCCCTGCACCCCTGCGGATTTCTGCCGATGGAAATATGTAGGGGCACGGCATGCCGTGCCCCTACATGGTTTTCCGCCTATTCTATTACAGCGACCGGATATTTTGGGGACAGGTACATGGCAAGGGCACAGCGTCGCTGCGCCCCTACAATGGTTTTGCCGCATCAGGCCGTAAACAAGGCCATCCCCTGCATATCCTCTCCTCCGCCAGCCGGCGGGGGTGTTGTTCATTGCTGCTCCCCGTCATGTATTAGGGGGGGAACGGCTCACTATTTCCCTATTTCCAAATCCGCACATTGGTTCCTCCTGTTTTCGCCAATTTTGAAGGCTAAAACCGTTTTTCTCTTATGTATGGTCATTTCCGGGAGTTTTTACGGCAAGAACTGCAATCGATAGAAGCGGCGGGCCTTTTCAAGCGCGAACGCGTTATTACCAGTCCGCAGGGTGCGGAAATCACCCTGGCCGACGGGCGGAAGGTGCTGAACTTTTGTGCCAACAACTATCTGGGGCTTTCTTCGCATCCGCGGGTGCTCGATGCCGCAAAGGCCACGATTGACCGCCGCGGTTATGGGATGTCGTCGGTACGATTTATCTGCGGCACACAAGACATCCACAAAGCGCTGGAAGCAAAGATCGCCGAGTTCCTGGGTATGGAAGACGCCATTCTTTACGCGGCCGCTTTTGATGCCAACGGCGGCGTGTTTGAACCGTTGCTGGGCCCTGAGGATGCGGTGATCTCCGACCGCCTTAATCACGCTTCGCTCATCGACGGCATCCGCCTGACCAAAGCGCGGCGTTACGTCTATCAGCACGCCGATATGAACGACCTCGAAACGCGGCTGAAAGAAGCTCAGGATGCCCGCCATCGGATGATCGTCACCGACGGTGTCTTTTCGATGGACGGGGACGTCGCCCCGCTGAAAGACATTTGCGACCTTGCGGAAAAATACAACGCGCTGGTGCTCGTGGATGACAGCCATGCCACCGGCTTTGTGGGCAAGACCGGGCGGGGCACGCATGAATATCACGGCGTGATGGGGCGCGTGGACATCATCACCAGCACCCTCGGCAAAGCCCTTGGCGGGGCCATGGGCGGCTTTACCGCAGCCCATGCCGAAATCGTGGAAATGCTGCGCCAGCGCTCCCGTCCCTATCTCTTCTCCAACTCGCTGATGCCGGCCATCGTGGGCGCCGCGCTGGAAGTGCTCGGCTTCCTGAGCGAAACCACCGCCCTGCGGGATAAGCTGGAAGAAAACACCCGCTATTTCCGCCGGCAAATGACGGCGGCCGGCTTTGACATCAAGCCGGGCGACCATCCCATCGTGCCCATCATGTTGTATGATGCCGTGCTGTCACAAAAAATGGCCGACCGGCTCCTTGACGAAGGTATCTACGTCATCGGGTTCTTTTATCCGGTGGTCCCCAAAGGGGAGGCCCGTATTCGCGTGCAGCTGTCGGCGGCCCACGAAAAAAAACATCTCGACCGAGCCGTTGAGGCCTTTACGAAAGTGGGGCGGGAACTGGGCGTGATTTCATGAGTATTCTGGAACGGATTCAGGGCTGGTTCCGCAAACGTTCCCGGGGCGTCAACGACCCCTATGTGGCCGAGCTGTTGCCCCACACGCGCCGGCATCCCGAGGCCGACCCTGAAAGCCTCGATGTGTTGTGGCGATGGGTGGCGGCCGAGGCACAGCAGCCCCAGAAGGAATATGATGAAGGAATGCCCCTGTTTGTGTTGCAGGGGCCCACGGTATCGGGCTTTATTCTGGGGGCCGGCGAGGTGTTGCCGCCGGCGTTTTTGCTGTCGGTCTTCGAATGGCTCAAACACCGGCTTCCCGACCTGGGCTACCAGATCACCCATGCCGACCGGCGCTACTATCGGGACGACGCCGGCATCCGGATGGTCGAACGCGTGGCGCTGCGACCCGCGGTGTTGCGCCAGATGCGGCAGGGAGACTATCCGCTGGACCAGCGGTATGGCTCGGTGATGCTGGAACTGACCTATCATCACAACCTGCCCGGCCGATTGCGGCTGACAGTGAAACCGATGCACGATCGGCGCTACTCAACGGCCCGGCCGTTTCCCGAGCTGTTGGCGCAACTTCGGACGTTAAATTCGGCATAACGCATGGGAGCCGGCGCGGTTCGTTTTACGTTTCTGGGTACGGGCACTTCCACCGGCGTGCCCATGTTGTGCTGTGATTGTCGGGTATGCACTTCCGACGACCCGCGGGACCGGCGGTTGCGTTCCAGCCTGTTGGTGGAAACCGAGCAAGCCACGGTGGTCATCGACTGCGGGCCCGACTTCCGGCAACAAATGCTTCACCACGGCGTAACCTTTCTGGACGCCATCGTCTTTACCCACGAACACAAAGACCACACGGCCGGGCTGGACGAAATCCGCCCCTTCAACTTCGTGCATCAATACCGGATGCCGCTGTATCTGACCGAGCGGGTGCTCGGTGAGTTGAAGCAGCAGTATTCCTATATTTTTTCAGGAAATGACTATCCGGGCATTCCGAAGGTCGAGCCCCGAATCATCACGCCGGGAGAGCCTTTCGAACTGGGCGGCCTTCAATGGCTGCCTATCGAGGCTTTTCACTATAAGATTCCGGTAACCGGTTTTCGCATCGGCCGATTTGCCTATCTCACCGACATCAAAACCATTGCGGATGACCAACTGGCGTTGCTGGAGGGCGTGGAAGTGCTGGTGCTAAGTGTGTTGCGGAAAAAACCGCACATTGCCCACCTGACGCTGGATGAGGCGGTGGCTTTGGTTGAAAAGATTGGCCCGCGGGAAGCCTATTTTACGCATATCTCTCATTTGTTGGGCCGCCATGCCGAGGTGGAGGCCGAACTGCCCGCGCACATGCATCTTGCTTACGACGGCCTTCAAATTGACATGCCGGGCGGATGAGCGATGAGCGGTGGAATGAGCTGAACCGACGGATTGTCAACTGTCGGCAATGCCCGGATCTGATTGAATATATCCAGGACGTGGGCCGTCGGAAGGTGCGTCGTTTTCGGGACTGGCAGTATTGGGCGCGTCCCGTGCCCAACTTCGGCGATCCGCAGGGGCGGCTGGCCATTATCGGGCTGGCGCCCGGTGCGCACGGCGCCAACCGCACGGGCCGCATGTTCACAGGCGACGACTCGGGCCGATGGCTTTACCGCGCGCTCTATGAAACCGGCTTTGCCAGCCAGCCGGAATCCTCGGCCCTTGATGACGGGATGACCCTTCATGACTGTTTCATCACGGCGGCCATTCATTGTGCGCCGCCGAAAAACAAACCTACCCGAACACACCTCGACCATTGTCGCCCTTATCTGGCCGATACCCTGCGGATCGCCGGGCGGGTGCAGGTGTATCTGTGTCTGGGCCGCATCGCCTTCGACGCTCTGCGGAAAGTGTGGCAACTGCCGCCGATGCCCTTCGGCCACCTGCGGGAACATCCGCTGGAAAACGGCCGTCGGGTAATTACTTCCTATCATCCATCCCGCCAGAACACCCAGACCGGCCGTCTGCGGTGGGACGACTGGATCGCCGTCTTTCAACGTTGCCGTCAGTTACTGGATGGAGAGTAATCAGGGATGATCTCCCATATATCCGCCCTTTCATACCGCTGCACCCGCCGCATAGGGAAACGGCGACGCAGCGAATCCAGTGGATGCAACCACGGGCGGGGCCGGGTATGAAACCAGATTAAAAACACCGTTTTCGAGCGGGGCGGCCGCACGGAATCCAGCGGCACCGACACGTTCCATAAGGGACGGACGGGGTCGCTGTGCATGCCGTCGGCGACAAAGAAAACCTCGGGATAGTTGCTGAGCAGCAGGGTATGGTCATCGGCATGCTGTTGCACCCAGGTTACGGTGGGGTGTTGCCGCCACCATCGGTGGGTGAATGTAAATCCGTCGTTGCGCCATGCTTCTCGCGCCAGGTGGACAATGTGAAAAGAGGCAGTCAGGAAAAGTATAGCCACAGCAGCGTTTTTCCACGGGCGCGGCACCTGTTCGAGGCGGGCTGTCAGCAGCAGCACAAATACGGGATAGATGGGGCTGAGGAGGCGCTGCCTGGGGGCATCGACGGCGGCGGTCATGCTGCCGAGCGCCAGAAAGGCGAGATAGGCTCCTGCTGCTCCCCATAACATCTTCTCGGTGGTGGAAAAGTGGCCCAGAACGCGCCGCCACCGGACAAGGAACACCGCCACCGTCACTGTCAGAACGAGGCTCCACAGGGGATAGCGGGCCGTCAGTGGCAACACCCATTCGCCGATGGTCCAGAGGGCATCCCGGAACCATGTTATCAGAGAAATATCCGGTGCAGGGCGGGGGCCTGTCAGGGTGTGGGAAAGGCCGTAGTTGCGCAGCAACCATACGGATAGTGGAAGCAGGGCAAGGGCGGCGGTGCCGGCGGCCGTCAGAAGCCGCTGCCGTCGGGGGGCGCGCTTCCATTGCCACACCCACCATACCCAGACGCCGATCCAGACCACGCCGATGTATCGTTGCAAGGCGGCCAGCGCCAGCGCGATGACCACGCCCATCAGGTAGCCCTTTCCACCGTGAGCGATGTAACGCAGCGCCAACGTAATGAAGGCCGTCGTGAAGACCAGGAAGAAGGGTTCGCTCCAAGCATGCAGGTGAACCCAGAACACCGGAAAGCCCCACATGATGAAGGCATAGGCCATCAGACGCATATGATGGGAGCGAACAAGGCGGCGCGTCAACGGCCAGGTCCACACGCCCAGCAGCACGTAAGCCAACAGGTTGATGACCTTCGCTGCGGTGAAGGGCGTCAGGCCCGCCGCAAGAGGAACCGCCAGCAAAGCCGGATAGAGCGGCGGCCAGGAAAGGAACAGCGTATGCCCGTAACGAAAGAGCGTGCCTTCCCGCACCAGGCTTTGCGCCGCATAGAGATAGTGAACGGAATCGGGTGTGATGCCCGGCGGGAACGACAGGAAAAGGGCCGCAAGCAGTCCGGCACCGACGGCGCCGATGAGCAACGGCGCCCATCCCGTGGGCGGCAAAACCCGGCGGCCCATTCAGGACTTCGGTTGAATGATATAATACACGCCCATCGTGTAGAAATTACGGAGATAGGGGATTTTGTTGAACGGGAAAAAGGAGCGAAGGGTGGGCAGTCCGAAGCGATATTGGTAAGAAGGGTTGAGAAAGAAATGTTGTGCGGCGGCAATTCGATAGCCTGCCTGCCGGGCGAACCGGTGAAAGTCCTCAATCGAAAGGCCCAATTCTTTAATCTCTAAAAGCAGTTCGATGATACGGGGCGACACCCCGCCCATTTCGAGGACTTTGCGATATATGGCGGTGGGCAGCAGGTGGTAATAGGGCAGGAACCGCAACAGCTTGTTGTTGGGGATGATTTGCTGATGTCCGCCAAGGGGCATGGGAAACGGCGGGAAACCCAGCCATATGATGCCGTCGGGCTGCAGCAAATCTTTTAATCTTCGCAGCAGCCGTGTTTTCTCGGGGATATGTTCGATGGCGTCTTTTAAGATGATGATGTCGAATTTTTCTTCCGGCGTGAAGTCATAGACGTTGACGGCTTTGAAGTGAAGGCGGGGTTCGTCTTTGAGGATTTGACGGGCGTCTTTGATGCGTTTTTCCATCAGGTCGATGCCGATGCCGTTGCATTCTTTTTCTGCGAAGGCTTTTAACACACCGCCTTCGCCGCATCCGATGTCGAGGATGTGCATGCCGGGGCGGATGGGTTTGACCTTTTCAATAAAGGGGATGATGTGATGTTTGGCGGTTTGATATGCTGAGCGGAACAGGGCGTCGGTTGAATATGTCATTATTCCATGTGATTAGTGTTTGCGGCCTTTGCGATGGGCGGGCCTTGCGTGCCGCAAATGTATCGGAAAGGGAATGGGCGGGTGTGTCAATGCGGGTGGGGTGTGCGTGAGGGGCCCGTAGGGCGCCGAGCGGGAGCGAGGCGGCCCGCCCTTCGACAAGCTCAGGGACCGCCGCCCATGGGAAACACCCGCTGGCTGAGCGGAGTCGAAGCCACGCGGGTGGCGCAGGGTGTGGAGTGGGATGACGGGCGGGCCGAGCGAACAGCGAGCCCGCAGGGGCCCGACCCGAAGGCGGCGTAGCCGCCGAAGGGACACGCCCAAAATTCACAAATTATTCACACCTTCTCGGGGGAGTTTTGTAATCTTACCCTTTCCAGACAATTTCTCCGCGAGTCTGATAAATCCTAAAAAAAGCATAGCTGCATATGACAATTCGAGTCGTTAAAAAGCGAGACGGGCGTGTCGTCGATTTTGACCCGCGCCGCATTGAGCGGGCGATTACGAAGGCTTTTGAGGCCGTCAACGAAGCCAACGGCATTTTGTATATCCCCGACATTGTGCAGCAGGTGGTGCGTGAACTTGAAAAGCAATATGGCGAAGAGCACATTCCGACGGTGGAAAACGTGCAGGATGTGGTGGAACGGGCCATTGCGGATGCGGGATTTTTCGAGGTGGCGAAGGCGTATATTCTGTATCGGACGGCGCAAGAGCAGAAGCGGCGGCAGTCGGAAAAGGCCTTGCTGACGTCGATTCAGAAAGGGGCCTTGCAGGTGCGGCATGCCGACGGCAGCGTGTCGGCGTTTGATGCGCGGATTTTAGAGACGTGGATTCGGCGGGTGCTGGGCGATACGGCGGATGCAATTGATGTGGGGGCGTTGATGCAGCGGGTGAAAGCAAGTATGTATGACGGCATCGGGACGGCGGAAATCGGTCAGGCGGTCATGTTGGTGTTGCGGAGTCGCATCGAGCGTGACCCGGCCTATAACAAGGCGGCGGCGCGGGTGTTGCTCAACCTTTTATATCGGGAAATCGTCGGCGAATATGCCTTTGCGGAAGATTTCGGCATTCTTTACCGGCAGCGGTTCGTAGAAAACCTCTTGCATGGTATCGAGATCAAACGCTATGACGAGCGGCTGCGGGACTTTGACCTCGACCGCATTGCGGATGCGCTGGAACCGCAGCGGGACCATTTGTTTAAGTATCTGGGCTTGCAAACGCTGGCCGACCGTTATCTGATGCGGGACTATGAGCAGCGCCGCATGGAAGCGCCGCAACACTTCTGGATGCGGGTGGCAATGGGGCTGGCGCTGGCCGAGCAGCCCGAAGACCGCACCGAGCGGGCGCTGGAATTTTATGCGCTGATGTCCACGCTCCGTTACGTGCCGTCCACGCCCACGCTCTTTCACGCCGGCACGCCGCATTCGCAGCTCAGCTCGTGTTATATACTCACCGTGGAAGACGACCTGCAACACATCTTCAAGTCTTACGGTGATGTGGCCCAATTGGCGAAGTGGTCGGGCGGCATCGGCATCGACTGGACCGACGTTCGGGCCACGGGCTCGCACATTCGCAGCACCAACGTCAACAGTCAGGGCGTGGTGCCGTTCCTGAAAATTCTGGATGCCACCACGGCGGCCATCAACCGCAGCGGCAAGCGCCGCGGGGCCACTGCCGCCTATCTGGAAGTGTGGCACTACGACATCGAAGACTTCCTCGAGCTGCGGAAAAACACCGGCGACGAACGCCGCCGCACCCACGACACCAACACGGCCGTGTGGATCCCCGACCTCTTTATGAAGCGCGTGGAAGCCGACGCCACCTGGACGCTCTTCTCGCCCGAGGAAGTGCCCGACCTGCATCACATCTACGGCAGCGCCTTCGAAGAGCGCTATCGCCACTATGAGCAGCTCGTGGATGAGGGGCGCATCCGCATCTTCAAGCGCGTGCCCGCCCGGAAGCTGTGGCGCAAGATGCTCACGATGCTTTACGAGACGGGCCATCCGTGGCTGACCTTCAAAGACCCGTGCAACGTCCGCTCGCCGCAAGACCATGCCGGCGTGATCCACAGTTCCAACCTCTGCACCGAGATTACGCTGAACACTTCCGCCGAGGAAGTGGCCGTGTGTAACCTCGGCTCGGTGAACCTGGCCCGCCACGTGGACACCGCCCGCGGCGAGGTCGATTGGCAGCGGGTCCGGGCGACGGTGCGCACCGCCATCCGCATGCTCGACAACGTCATCGACCTGAACTTTTATCCCATTCCCGAAGCCCGCAACGCCAATATGCGCCATCGGCCCATCGGGCTGGGCATGATGGGTTTTCAGGATTTGCTGTTTCGCCTGCGGATGCCGTTCGATTCGCCCGAGGCCGTGGATCTGTCGGACCGGCTCACGGAATTTATCGCCTATCATGCGCTGGAAGCCTCGTCGAACCTGGCCGCCGAACGCGGGGCTTATCCGTCGTTTAAGGGGTCGAAGTGGGACCGCGGCCTGATGCCGCTCGACACGCTCGAACTGCTGGAAAAAGAACGCGGCGTGCCCGTGGCGGTGCCGCGCACCTCGTGGATGGATTGGGACGCCCTGCGCCGTAAAATCCAACAGCAGGGCCTGCGCAATTCCAACACCACGGCCATCGCACCCACGGCCACCATCTCCAACATCTCCGGCGTCTTTCCGTCCATCGAGCCCATTTACAAAAACATGTATGTGAAGTCCAATGCGAGCGGCGAGTTTGTGGTCATTAACGAATATTTGATTGAAGACCTCAAAGCCGCCGGCCTGTGGGATGATGAGCTGCGCGAGCTGATCAAGTATCACGACGGCAACATTCAGGGCATGGGACACCTGCCCGTGGCCATGCGTAACCTCTATAAGACGGCTTTCGACATCGACGCGCTGTGGTTGGTCAAACATGCCGCCCGCCGCACCAAGTGGATCGACCAGAGCCAATCCATCAACATCTTCACGGCCACCACTTCCGGCAAGGTGCTCACCGACATCTACACCACCGCCTGGCGCATGGGCCTGAAGACCACCTACTACCTGCGCACCCTCGGCGCTTCGGCCATCGAAAAGGCCACCGTGGACATCCTGCGGCAGCAGCAGCCCGCACAGTCGGCCGGTGCCGCCGCTTCGTCGGCATGTTATCTTGATGACCCCACCTGCGAATCGTGTCAATAAAAAAACGCCATGGAAGAAAAACGCATCATCAACTGCAAAGTCACCGACCCGAACAAAATCCTGCCCATCAAATACAAGTGGGCGCGGGAATATTACAAGCAGGGCGTAGCCAACAACTGGGTGCCCGAAGAAGTGAACATGCAAAAAGACGTCGAGCAATGGAAGGCGCCGAACGTGCTGGACGCCGACACCCGCCGCATGATCCTTTACAACCTCGGCTTCTTCTCCACCGCCGAGAGCCTCACCGCCAACAACATCGTCCTGGCGGTCTATAACCACGTGACCAATCCCGAATGCCGCCAATATCTGCTCCGGCAAGCCTACGAAGAAGCCGTCCATACCGACACCTTCATCTATTGCTGCGACACCCTCGGCCTCGACCCCGACCAGATCTACAACATGTATCACAAAATCCCCTCTATTCGGGAAAAGGACGAGTTTGTGGTGGGCATGACCACCAGCGTGCTCGACCCGCACTTCAGCACCGACTCGGTGGAAAACATCCAGCGCTTCGTGCACGACCTGGTGGGCTTTTACGTCATCATGGAAGGCATCTTCTTCTATGCCGGCTTTGCCATGATGCTGTGGCTGATGAACCGCAACATCATGCCCGGCATCGGCGAGCAATTTCAGTTTATCCTCCGCGACGAAAGCGTCCATCTGGCCTTCGGCTCCGACCTGATCAACACCATCGTGCAGGAAAATCCTGAGATCTGGACGCCGGCCTTTCGGCAAAAAATCATCGACAACATCAAACGGGGCGTCGAACTCGAAATCGCCTACGCCGACGACTGCCTGCCCCGCGGCATCCTGGGCATCAACAAAACGCTGGTGGCCCAATACGTCCGCTACATCGCCGACCGCCGCCTCCAGCGCATCGGCCTGCCCAAACAATACGGCGACGAAAACCCCTTCGAGTGGCTCAGCGAATCGATGGACCTCCGAAAAGAGAAAAACTTCTTCGAAACCCGCGTCACCGAATATAAAACCGGCAGCCTGAGCTGGGATGAGTGAGGGGGGGGTATCGGCCATCGTCGAAAAAAACGGGAAATACCTTTTAGGGGCGGCCGGTCGCCCCTACCCAAGACCGGCCCTGCATGAAGGGCAAAAAACCGTATGGGCACGGCATACCCCCCCCCCTACAAAATGCCGTGGCCGCTCATGAATAAGAAAAACCCCGTAGAGACGCAGTGCTGCTGCGCCCCTACGGGGCATCCTCACAATAAGACCGCCCAGGAAGGATATTCCTTAC
>JALVCQ010000062.1 GCA_027009805.1 Bacteroidota bacterium | reverse complement strand
GCCGCTCCAGTTCGGCCTGGAGGCGGCCGTCTTCGCCGGGATGGCCGTGCACGGCGATAAACACAAAATCGAACAGCGCCGGAAAGTCGTCCAACGACACGGCCTCGGGATGAAACGCATAGGCTTCTTTGCCCAACAGCGCCCGAACGCCCTGCAACCGTTGCAGCGCCTCCGTTGAGATTTCCGGCATGTGAAACGCCCGGACGGCATCCCGAATATCGTCGGCGTTGTCTTTCATGAGCAACTTCAACGGGATGCGATGAAACACCATTTGCCCGTTTTCGTCGCAATGAAGAAAGACGGGCACGGGTGCAAAGCGCGGATGGGCGCTGAGTTTTTCCACCACATTGCGGCCGCTTTCGATGGAGATGTGGCGCTCGGTGGAACAGCCGCCCAGCACCACCGCCACGCGAAGCACGTCATCCCGCTGTCGCCGGCCGGTCGACCGCAGTTGACGGCGCAAATCCTCATAACGCCGTCGGACCCGCCGTCCGTGCGACCGACCATACGCCTGCCGGCGCAGGCTGCTCAGAATAATCCACGTCACCATATCCGTCGGGCTCAGCCCCACTTCCGCCGCCTGGTGAAATAGAAAAGAAGCCGGCAACATGCCCGAGGTGGTGTTCGGATCATTCAAGTAAATCTTATCCTGTTGGAGGAAAAACCCGTCAATACGGGCATAGGCTTCGAAGCCGACCGTTCGATAGAGCCTTTCGCTTTCGGCCATGATGCGGCGAAGGTCATGGTCGGGCAGGGCCATGGGCGTATTCTTCCGGACGATGCCCGGGAGGTATTTGGCCCGATAATCAAACACCGAAAAGTCTTTGACAATCTCCGAGGGCGGCAGCGCCACGGGCCGCCCTTGCTCATCCTCCATCACGATGCAGGTAAACTCCCGCCCTTTCACCGCCGCTTCCACAATCACCTCTGTTTCTTGATGGCGACCGGAGATCAAGACCTCTTTTCCTGCGGACAGGCCGTCGAGGTAGTCGCGCAATGCATCGGGCGTCCGATAGACCCTGTCTTCAATCCAGACGGGAAATCCGACGCCTTCTTGCAGGTCGGCCAGCCGCATTAACCACCGCCGGCGGGCCGTTTCGTCCATGGACGCCCACACTTCGCCGCGTATCCGCCAACGGGCCAAAGCCCGGTCGATGAGCTCTTCCGTTAGGTCCTCGGGCCGTTCCACCCACCGCACGCCGATGGAAGATCCCTGCGTAGCCGGTTTGACCACCACCGGAAAAGGAAGCGCCGATCGGGCCTGTCGGCACATCTCAGCGGGATTTTCTTCCCATGCATCCAGCGGAATGCGCACATAAGGACCAAAATAAAACCCATGCGGCGCCAGCCACTGCTTTTGCATGCCCTTGTGGACCGCCAGCGCCGACGGCAACAGCCCACTCCCGGTATAGGGCATTTCAAGCATTTCCAGCAGCCCCTGGATGGTGCCGTCTTCGCCATACGGGCCATGCAACACCAGAAAGATCAGGTCGAACCGGTGCGGCAGCTCGTCCCACGAGATGAGCGTGCCGACTTCCGGAAAGGTCACCTCGTCGGGCAAGAAGTCGTCGTAAAGGGTGATGTCCGGCGGCTGCTGCGCCGGCGGCGGGTAAAAATCCCGAATGCTGCCGCTGTATAAATGCGGCCATCGAAGCAGATAAAGGTGATTGCGGGCATCCAGAAACAGCGGTGTGGGTTCGAACCAGCGCCGGTCGATCACATCAAACACCGTGCGCCCGCCCGCAAACGACACCTCCCGCTCCTTCGACTTTCCTCCAAATAAAATACCGACCCGTATGCGTCTCATCACATTGCAAAAAAAAGAAGGCCGGCCTCGTCCGATATCATCCCGCATGGGAGCCCTTATTTTTTTGCAGTGACACCCCATTAATAAAATTCATTACCTTTGCAGAAATTGGCAAAAGCACCTGCAACATGATTTTATTTCAAGAGCTTAATTCAAAGATCGGAGTAATCAAGAATAAAAAAAGCAATGGTGACGATCTGATGAATGCCGTGGAGAAATACTCCGGCATGCTTGACGGTCTGGCCAACCCGTTGCGTCTGTCTATTTTTGCCTATCTCCGATCGCATGGTCCTTCGTCGCTGTCAAAGCTTCAGAAGCAGTTTCCCATGAAGCGAAACGTGCTGAATCATCATCTGACGATTCTTTCCGATCGATATCTGATCTGGAAAAAGCGTCAGGGGCGCCAGGTGGTGTATCATATCAACGATGATGTCTTTGCGTTCATGGCCGCTTACCTTAAAGAGGTGTTTGGTAAAAACCGACGGGTTCGCACGATTGCTTATTCGTGAGCACGGCGGCGCCGGACTTTTCTTTTGCATGGGACTGGGTGCTGGCGGCGGCTCGGCAGGCCGCTGAAGCCGGCGAGGTGCCTATCGGGGCTGTTTTGTTTCAAGGCACAACGCTGATTGCGCGCGACCGCAACCGCGTAGAAGCCTTGCAAGACCCTACGGCTCATGCCGAGCTGTTGTGCATCAGCAGTGCATGCAGCCATTTGCAGAGCCGGTATCTGACCGACGGCCTGTTGATGGTGAGCGTCGAGCCCTGCCCGATGTGTGCATACGCCATCTCGCTGGCACGGATTCCTCGTGTGACGGCGGCGCTGCCCGAGCCTAAAACCGGCTTTTCGTCCCGTTATGGGCTTTCTTTCGGTTTTGATTTTTCCATTTCCGAAGCCGCTCCGCAGGCGGAATTGCAACAGTTGATGCAGCGCTTTTTCCAGCGCCTTCGTTGCTAAGGGCGGTCAGGCGGGCGAAGCAGGAGGTCATACACCATCCGCAGGCGGGCCAGTACTTCCCGCAGGCGCACCTTCCATCCGGCCCATCCTTTCACCGGGGCGGCATTAAAGCCGTAAGCCTCTATTCCCATCCATCGGGCAATAAAAACGGCCCGTTCGTTATGAAACGACTGTGAAATGATGATGACGGGACGGCCCGCTGCTTTTTTCCGAAGATAGCGGACGGAAGCCCACGTCCGATCGCCGGTGATGTCCATCACGATCCGATCGGCGGGAACGCCTTGCGCTATCAGGTCTTTGCGAAAGCTGCCCGGCTCGTCATAATAAGTCGTCCGATGCCCGCTGATAATCAGCGTATCCACCTTGCCCGCCCGATATAAGGTCACCGCCGCCTCCAGCCGATGCCGATAAAAGGGGTTGGCCTGTCCGCGCGCACGCCAGGGCGACGTTCCTAAGATAACGCCGTATGAAACGGAAGGGACTGCTTCGATGGCGGTGCTGGTATAGCGCTTCGACCGGAAACCAACCCATTGATCCCACACAAGCACCAGGACAAAACCCACGACCAACGTCCACCCGATACGGCGCCGCCTCCGATGCATACGCATGCTGTTTCTCGTCAGAGCAATCAAAAATAGGACCACGCCCGCCGCCGTCGATGGGTGGATCGCTAATTTTGGGCCGCCAAAACAACGGTTTTTTTCATGGAAAACTTTCAGTTGAAGTCCCTCACGCCGGCCCAGCGCGAGCAGTTGCTTGACGTGCCCTTGTATATTACCATCTACATTGGTGTGGCCGACGGCACCCTCGACCATAAGGAAATTGAATGGGCCGAGCATGTGGCCGATTTTCGGGCCCAGCACGAAGACAGCCTGCTGGCCCGCTACTGGATGGACGTGGACGCCCGATTTCGGAAACGTTTTTTTGAGATACAAACAGCGATGGGCATCGAGCCCGACAAGCCGGCTAACGGAACCGGTGTGATGCAAGCTGTGGAAGCATGGCTGAAAGAAATCCCATCACTGTATCCGCTCCTGCCGGAAGGTTTCGACATCGAACTGTATGAAAGCTGGCGGTCATTCGCCCGGCATGTGGCACGCGCGTCCGGCGGTCTTCTTGGATTCGGTGCCATCACCCGAGAGGAAGAACGGGCAATTCTGACGATTGAGTCTATCTTGCAACCATAGGCGGTGAACATCCGGAAAATTCTGGTTGCCAACCGGGGCGAGATTGCCGTGCGGATTATGCATACCGCCCGCCGCCTCGGTATAGCCACCGCGGCCATATACAGCGAAGCCGATGCAAGCGCCTTGCACGTGCGCACGGCCGACGAAGCGGTGTGTGTGGGCCCGCCGGAGCCGGCCCGTTCCTATCTCGACATCGAAAAAATCATTCAAGCGGCCCTTGAACGGGGCGCTGACGCCATCCATCCCGGCTACGGCTTCCTGTCTGAGAACGCTGATTTTGCCCGAGCCGTGTCCGAAGCCGGCCTAATCTTCATCGGGCCACCCGCCGAAGCCATTACGCTGATGGGCGACAAGCTGGCCGCCAAGCGTCTGGCCCGCCGGGCGGGCGTCAACGTGCTGGGCGGCACCGACGAGCCCATCCGAGACGCCGCCACCGCCCGGCAGGTCGCCGAACAAATCGGATTTCCGGTGTTGCTGAAAGCCGCAGCCGGCGGAGGAGGAAAAGGCATGCGCATCGTGCGAACGCCCGAAACCCTCACCGAAAGCCTCGAACGGGCCCAAAGCGAGGCCCGCTCGGCATTCGGCAACGACGCCGTCTTTATCGAGAAATACCTCGAATCGCCGCATCACATCGAGATACAGATTTTTCGGGACGCTCACGGCCGCAGCGTTTACCTCTTCGAACGGGAATGTTCTATCCAGCGCCGCCACCAAAAAGTAATCGAAGAGGCCCCCAGCCCGTTAATGACCCCCCAATTACGGCGGGAGATGGGCGCCGCCGCCTTGCGGCTGGCCGAAGCCTGCGGCTATGTGGGCGCCGGCACGGTGGAGTTTTTGGTGGACGACGACCGGAACTACTACTTCCTGGAGATGAACACCCGCCTGCAGGTGGAACACCCCGTAACCGAAATGATCACCGGGCAAGACCTGGTGGCCTGGCAAATCGCCGTAGCCGAAGGAAAGCCCCTGCCGGCAACACAGGAAGACCTATCGATTCGGGGGCACGCCATTGAGCTGCGCGTCTATGCCGAAGATCCGGCGCAAAACTTTTTCCCGTCCACCGGCCGACTGTTCCGGTATGCACCGCCGGTGATGCCTTTCGTTCGGGTGGACAGCGGCGTGGAAGAAGGCGATGAAGTGTCGCGTTATTACGACCCGATGCTTGCCAAGCTGGTGGTGTGGGGCGCCACACGCACCGAAGCCATCCGTCGTATGCAAGCCGCCGTGAGGGCCTATGAAGTGGGCGGCGTGCGGACGACGCTTCCCTTCGGGCTGTTTGTCATGAGCCATCCCGCTTTCACGGAAGGCGCCTACAACACGCATTTCGTCGAGCGGCATTTTCGACCCGACAACCTTCCCCAATGGTCGGAACACACAGAAAAAGCCGCAGCAGCACTGGCTTACCTCCTCTCGGCAGCGCCTACGCCGCGCTATCCCCGCGTGCCCGACTCGCCGTGGTGGAACCGGCGGAGGTAGGTAAGCAAGCAGCTGGTTTCAGCCTTTTCCCACCCTTCCAGGCTTAAAAGTGCTGGCACATACTTATACTTTTCCGTCGCCAAGGGAGTGTCGAACATAAGCGGCCCATTTATCGAGGGCCCGCCGGCGGTGGCTGATGCGGTTTTTGACCTCGGGAACAAGCTCGGCCAGCGTCTGCGCGTAGCCTTCAGGCTGAAAGACAGGATCATATCCAAATCCGTGCACGCCCCGCGGTGCCGGGACGATTTCCCCCCGTAAGATACCCTTCCCCAACCAGATGGTCTCTGGGGTCACGTAGGCCATTACGGTAGCGAAATAAGCCTGCCGACGGGAATGTCCTTCCAACGCCGACAATAGCTTCCGCATATTGGCTTCCGCCGACGCCTCAGGGCCGGCATATCGGGCGGAGAGAATGCCCGGCGCTCCGTCCAGCGCCGCCACGAAAAGACCGGTATCATCCGCTAATGCAGGCAAGCCGCTCATCCGCATCGCTGCCTCGGCTTTCAGCAACGCATTGCCCGCCAGCGTCGATTCCGTTTCCTCCACTTCCAGTTTCACGCCCAGCTCGGCCGGCGTGAGCACAGTAATACCCAAATCAGAGACGATCGCCCGCACCTCATCCACCTTATGCGGATTGTTGGTGGCCAACAAAACCGTTTTCATGTTCGGGCGTGTGATTTAAGGGCCTTCCAGAGTCTTATTTTGGCCGAACGGTCCATAATGGTGTCTTCCATCGAAGGCAAGGCATGTTGCGGCCCCTCATACGAGCCCCGCGGCGGCGTGACGCCAAACCAGAACACCGCCTCGACCCGCTCGCTGTGAGCCGCCACGTCCTGCAAGACGTTTTCGAGCGGTTCAACGTGGATATTTCTTACCCGAATATCTTCCGGCTTTCTCCCGATCGAACCAGCCAGTGTAGTAATAAACGGCACAAACCGCGGCTGAAGATCACCTTCATAAGGCTGATCAACCACAAAAAGCAAATAAGCAGGCCGACGAGGCACAACCAAGCCTTCTGAAAACAGCATGGCCAGCCCACCGGGCAGGGGAAGCGTTCGGCGTTTCATTCGCTATTTTTGTGCGTGTAAGAAACACGCAAAGCAATGCAAATAAGGACATTTCCCGTCGAAAAAGCAGCGCAAACGAAAATTCATCAGGTCAACCTCGACCAGCCGACATTTGGGAAGTTCTTCACCGACCACATGTTTGTGGCGGACTATCGGAACGGGCAATGGCAAAATCCTCGGATTGTTCCTTTTCAACGCCTTTCTCTTCATCCGGCGACGTCGGCCCTTCATTACGGGCAGTCCATTTTCGAAGGGTTAAAAGCCTTTCACCATCGTCCGACGGGGCGCCCCGCCCTGTTTCGGGTGGAAGACAACTGGCGCCGGATGAACCGCTCGGCCCAGCGGATGTGCATGCCTGAGCTGCCGCGGGAGCTTTTTGTGGACGCCATTTATGAATGGCTGTCGGTGGATGCCGACTGGGTGCCCAAAGGGGAGGGGACGTCGCTTTACATCCGGCCGTTCATGTTTGCCGCCGATGAATACGTGGGCATTCGGCCATCAGAGACTTATCAATATATCATCTTCGGTTCGCCCGCCGGGCCTTACTATCCGGCGCCCATTCCCATCCGGTTCGAGTTCAAGTATTCCCGCGCTTGCGAAGGCGGCACGGGCGCAGCCAAGGCGGCCGGCAACTACGGCGGCTCGCTTTATCCGGCCCAATTGGCCATGGAAGAAGGCTATCGGCAGCTCATCTGGACCGACGCCTGCCGGCATCAGATCATCGAAGAGTCGGGCACGATGAACATCTTTTTCGTCATCGACGGGCGGGTGATTACGCCATCCATCCGTCGCGGCACCATTCTCGAAGGCATCACCCGAGACAGTGTCATCCAACTCCTCCGACACCGCAACATCACCGTGGAAGAACGGGATATCACGGTGGATGAAGTGGTGGATGGCCTTGAAAGCGGCCGCCTGACGGAAGTTTTCGGCACAGGAACCGCCGCCTCGGTGGCCTTTATTTCGGGAATCGGTTACCGGGACAAACATTACGACCTGCCGGAACTCTCCGAAGAAGAGAGCATCGCCCGCCAGATGAAAAAACTGCTCGAAGGCATCAAATACGGCACCGAAGCCGATCCTTTCGGGTGGGTGACCATTGTGGAATAAGCCGCCCGCCTTCCTCCCGCCGATGGCTCAGCCTTTTCGCTATGTGGTCCAGTCGGGCCGGTTGGTGGGGCAAGCGTGGACGCCGCCCCCGCTTCGGCCCGGGCAGGTGTTGGTGGAGGTTCGCGGCATCGGCGTCAACCGGGCCGACCTCTTACAGGTCAAAGGTCTGTATCCCCCGCCGGCAGGGTATGACGATGTTCCCGGCCTTGAGTTCAGCGGGCGGGTGGTGGATGCCGCCCGCACCAACCGATGGCGGACCGGCGATCGGGTGATGGGGCTGGTGGCGGCAGGCGCATACGCTTCCCATGTGGTTGTCGATGAGCGCCACCTCTGGGCTGTCCCGTCCTTGCTGCGCGACACAGAAGCCGCCGCCGTGCCGGAAGCCCTGACCACCGCCTACCTGAATCTGGTATGGCGGGGCAAACTCCGGCCTTCAGAGTGGGTGTTGGTCCATTCCGCCGCAGGCGGCATCGGCTCCACAGCCGTGCAACTTATCCGGCTGTTGGGAGGACGCAGCGTGGGGATGGTGGGCTCGGACCATAAAGCCCAAGTCGTCCAAAAACTGGGCGCCCATCACGTATTCAACCGAAAAGAAGACCGGCGACAACTACAAAAGCGACTCGGCACACTCGTTCCCAACGGCATGTCATTAATCCTGGATACGGTGGGACCGGGATGGGAAGCTTTTCACGCCGCAGTATCGGCCCCCGGCGGGCGATGGCTGCTCATCGGCTTGTTAGGACGCCTTTCCGAATCCGAGACCTTTCCGTGGGGCCGATTCCTCCAAAAAGAATTGGTGATGAAAGCCTCCCGCCTGCGAAATAAGCCGCCCGAGTTCAAGGCTTCGCTCATGGCGGAAATCGCCGACACCGTATTGCCTGCCTATTCGGAAGGATGGATGCGCCCCGTAGTCGATAGCGTGCTCCCCCTGGACCAGTGGACCACCGCCTTTGAAAAGCTGAAAAAAGGCGACGTCATCGGAAAAATTGTGTTACAACCCTGAACATCTTATGTTTACACCGGCCCAAATGGGAGCGAGTTATTACCTTTGTCAAAATTTGAAACGATGATGAATCGAATGACATGGCTCCTCGTCGCCGGCATGTTGCTGAGCACAGGCCTTCTGGCCGGCGACAACGCTAAAAAGGCAACGGCTTATTTCGTAGTCAAAGGAATGACGTGTGAAAACTGCGAGGTCAAAATTAAGAAGAACCTCCTGCATCAGGAAGGCGTCATCAAGGTGGATGCTTCCCACAAGGCGGGCATGGTGCGGGTGATTTACAACCCTTCGGAAGTAGAAAACACCGAGTCGTTGGTGGCCGCCATTGACGCCGCTGGATTTACGGCCCGGCCGGTGAGCAGCCGCATCGGCGAACGCCGGTGGAAAACCGCCCTGAGCCCTTCCCGTAAGAAGCACTGTGACGCCGGCAAGGCAAAAAAATCTTGCTGCGCCGCCTCCGGAAAGAAAAAAGGGTGTGCAACCAAAAAAAGCAGCTGCGCTACGAAATCTCAATAAGGGTGGTCAGCTGTTTCATCCACACGCATAGTCATCCTTGTGTGTGGGTCTCACTAAGGTAAAAGCCCCCAGGCGGGTATTTTGCTGACCGAAATCGCCATTGTAGGGAGCGGGCCGGCAGGGCTCCTGGCCAGCCTCACCCTGTCGGAAGCGGGAGTCCCGCACGTGCTTATCGACCATCAACGCTTCCCGCGGGACAAAGTATGCGGCGACGCGTTCAGCGGCAAAGCCGTCGAACAACTGCGCAAGGTGAGCCGTCTTCGCACCGCGGAAATCTTGCGAGAGGATGTGGTGTATCCGGTCTTTTCCATGTTGCTGGTTTCGCCGCGTGGAGACGCCTTTCGATTGGTCTTTCGGGAATCGGAACAAGCCGCCCTTAACGGCTTTACGGCGCCCCGCAAGGACTACGACCACGTCCTGTTTGAGCTTGCCACTGCCGCACCGGAAACCACCCTCATTGAGGGTACACGCATCACCGGTTACGAACGAACACCCGGCGGACATTGGCGCCTTTTTTCCGGAGAAGAAGCAATATTAGACACCCGTCTGGTGATGGTGGCCGACGGCGCCCGCTCGGTCTTTACCCGCACGGTGCTAAAACGCCGAACCGCCGGTACAAGCATCGCCGTGCGGGCCTATTACGGCGGCGTTACGTTTCCTGATCGTCGAAGCATCGAACTTCACTTTTTAGACGACCTCGCCCCGGGCTATTTCTGGATCTTCCCGATGAGCCACCATCGGGCGAATGTAGGGGTGGGGCTGGGCACCCGGCACCGCAAAACAGCCTCCCCGCCATTGCGGGATTTTTTCATGCAAAAACAACAATCATTATTTGCCGGTCGGTTTCGGAATGCGGTGCCGGAAGGAAAGCCGCAGGGATGGCCTATCCCGCTTCACACCCGATGGTGGGAGCTTGCCGGAGACGGTTATATGGTGTTGGGCGATGCCGCCGAGTTAGTGGATCCCTTCACCGGCGAAGGCATCGGGAATGCTATGCTCTCGGGCCGGCTGGCCGCCGAAACAGCCATAGCTGCGAAGGGAAACTATGCTCAACCGCACCTTACGCCCTACGTCACCGCACTTCGGCGACACCTCGAAAGTGAATTTGCGGTCAGCCGTTTCTTACACCGCCTGGCGGCCCGGCCGTGGTGGTTCAGTCAAATGCTTCGGCGGCTCTCCCGAAGCCCCTATGCGCGCCGACGTGTCTCTGAAATGCTCCTCAACGTGGAGGCTCGAAAAGACCTCATCAACCCCATATTTTACCTGCGTGCGCTGGTCGGGTTTTAGCCGAGAAAAACTATCCACAGAGATTTCATAATTGAATAGTAACCCGCTGGATGCCCGAAGAAATCTTTATCTTGCGGGGAGCTGCTATCAACGGGTCCGCCGATTCGCCGGTATGCAGATTGCCGCTGGAATAGCGGTGATCTCCCGTCACATCATCGAAAAGGAACAGGGTATATTCTCCCTGTGAGAGAAAAAACACCGCCCTGCCATCGGAAAAAGGAATAGGTTCCACGTGGAACGACGGACCAAAAACCTCTATTAACGGGCGTTTCCATCGCCCTGAATCATCTATGAACCGCACCGTCACCTCGGTGGGGACCGGCGGCACCCGCCCACAATGACAGCGACGCACCGAGGGCGGCATCCACCGGAATGCCCCCTCCGGAAAAGACCAACAAATGAGACCGGATAAAACCGTGTCGGCCGAAAGGGCATTTTTATTTGCATGCCACCCAACAACAGGCAAAGTATCTGACATCGCAGCCAGCGTGTCGCACCGCACATCGCCCGGATAATAGGGCGTGCGAAGGGTCAGAGAAGCCGCCGGATAAAACGTCTTCATTTGCAAGCGTCCTGAAACCGGATTCCAGCCCATCCACACCACCGGTTCAGCCGGTACGGTATCCGCCCGACGGGCGAGTAAAAGAGCAGAATCAGCGCCGTCCCACCGAAGCCGGAGACGAACCGGCAGCGGCGATGCCGTATCCACCCAAACCCAGAGCGCATCTTCGCTGCGGGCAAACGCCCATTGGTCTGCACCAATAGCATCGGCTTCGACCGTCACATCGACCGGAAGGGCGTCAAAGCTCACTTTCCAGAGCGCAGGATGCACCGGCATCACCGCCTGCACCCGATAGTGCGGCCATCGGGCCAGATACAGCGTGTCCCGGCGCACCTCTCCCTCCCGAAGAGAAACCGCTGCGTAATATATCCATTCGCCGGGGTCCGGAGTTTGATTCTGATTCTGGTCTTGAAAAGCCGTCAGACGATATTCTCCGGCAGGAAGAAACCGAAAATGCACCCATCCCTGCGCATCCGATTGAAGCCGATAGATTCGACCCCTGGATTGAAGCTCAACCATTGCAGACGCCGCCTCCTGGGTTCCGTATTTTCGGATATTCACCGAAAAAGAGGCGCTATCGGGCGTGACCGTCGAATCAAAGGGAATCCAAACTGAAAGTGAAGGGAGGACATTTCCCTCCGTGATGTCTTTAACCGCTTCCGCCGCCGAGACGGCCACGCCGCCGGTAAACGCTATCGAATCCGGATATCGAAGCACCACCTTTTTACCTATCACCTCTCCGGAAAGGCCCACGCCGCCGGGGTTTAAGTAAAATGTTCCACGTGGAACCACCGCCACATATTCATCAAAAACCAGCTTTACTTGACGGCGGGTGGTGTCAATTTCCGCCCGTTGCAACACCGGCGGCGCCTTATCCACCGGCCCGCCCGAGGGCGTAGAGATCACTGCACATCCACTCCATAACAGCCCCCCAAGCAGCCACCATTTCCTCATCGGCCGAAATATATCATTAACACCGACAGGTCTGCCGGACTCACGCCGCTGATGCGGCCGGCCTCGCCAAGCGTGGCCGGTCGAAACTTAGAAAGTTTTTCCCGCGCCTCATATGAGAGGCCTTTGATGTTGAAATAGTCAACGTTTTCAGGAATTCGGATATGTTCGAGCCGGCGGATGCGGCCGGCCCGCTCTTTTTCCTTTTGAATATAGCCGGCATATTTGATTTCGATTTCGGCCGCTTCCAGTGTTTCGTCATCAAATTGGTTCAGGAAGCGATCCAGATGTTCGACGTGCTTGCGCATGTGGGTCAGCGTCATGCCCGGACGCACCAAAACCTGATAAAGCTTGACTTTTTGCCGCAGCAAGGCCTGTCCCTGAGACGCCAGCGAGGCATTCAAGTCTTCCAATTCAGCGTTTTCTCGTTTGAGATAGTCGATGACGGCCGCAATGGCTTCTTCTTTCCGCTTCACCCGTTCATATCGGTTGCGGTCGGCCAATCCGAGCCGATACGACAAGGGCGTCAGGCGCCGATCGGCATTGTCCTGACGCAATAGAATGCGAAACTCGGCCCGCGAGGTAAACATTCGATAGGGTTCGTCCGTCCCTTTCGTGATGAGGTCGTCGATCAACACGCCGATGTAAGCTTGATCCCGCTGCAAGATAATCGGCGCTTCCTGCTGCACTTTCCGGTGGGCGTTGATGCCGGCCATGATGCCCTGCGCCGCCGCTTCTTCGTATCCCGTGGTGCCGTTGATTTGTCCGGCAAAGAAGAGGCCTTCCACCAATTTTGTTTCCAGCGACCTCTTCAACTGCGTAGGCGGGAAATAATCATACTCAATGGCATAACCGGGGCGCAACATGCGGACGTTTTCAAATCCCGGAATCGCCCGCAAGGCCCGATATTGCACATCCTCGGGCAGCGAAGTGCTGAAGCCGTTGACATACACTTCCACCGTTTCCCACCCTTCCGGTTCGACGAATATCTGATGTTGCGGTCGGTCAGAAAATCGATCGATTTTATCTTCGATAGAAGGACAATAACGAGGCCCCACGCCGATGATGCGGCCTGTAAACATCGGGCTTTTATCGAAACCTTCCCGCAAGACGGCATGCACCCGGGGATTGGTGTAGGTGATATGACAATCCCGCTGTCGCCGAAGTGGAGCAGTCTCCGAAGAAAAAGAAAACTTTTGAGGTTTTTCGTCTCCGGGTTGCACTTCCATGGCTTCATACCGGAGCGAACGCCCGTCCACCCGCGGCGGTGTCCCTGTTTTCATCCGTCCGCTCTCAAACCCGAGCGATTGCAACTGCTCCGTCAGGCCCCGCGCCGCTTTTTCGCCGATACGCCCGCCGCCCAGCTGTTTTTCACCAATATGAATGACGCCGTTTAAGAAGGTGCCGCTGGTCAGAATCACCGCAGGCGCATAAAACTCAATTCCCAGAGAGGTCCGGACGCCGTACACGCGCCCGTCTTTGACCAGGATTTCCCGCACCATATCCTGCCAGAAGTGAAGGCGTTCGAGGCGTTCCAATTGCATCCGCCAGCGATAGGCAAACAGCATCCGGTCGTTCTGGGTGCGGGGGCTCCACATCGCCGGTCCCTTCGACCGATTCAGCATCCGAAATTGAATGGCCGACTGGTCGGCTACGATTCCGGAATATCCGCCCAGCGCATCGATTTCCCGAACAATCTGCCCCTTGGCGATTCCACCCATCGCTGGATTACACGACATCTGCGCAATCCGGTCGAGCGCCATCGTAATCAAAAGGGTTTGCGATCCCAGATTGGCCGCCGCTGCCGCAGCTTCGCTTCCGGCATGGCCGCCGCCCACCACGATGACGTCATATTTCGCAAGTTCCGGCATCATAGGGCATCCACTTCCTGAGTGCGTGCTTTATTCCAACGCAGAAAACGGCCTATCCATTCATCTTCGAGCCGCCGCATCCGCCGGCGTTGCTCCGGAGTCCGGTCGTCATACCCCAGCCCGTGAAGAAGCGAATGAAAAAGCAAGCGCAAAAGTTCCACCTCGGGGGCTTCATGCCACGCTCGGGCATTGTTCCGCATTG
>JALVCQ010000061.1 GCA_027009805.1 Bacteroidota bacterium | reverse complement strand
GAGCAGCGGCTGACCGGCAACGTGTCGCCGTCTTCCTCTCCGTGCGCCCATTGCCACCAGCCGTAAAAACTCATCCCCAGGTAAAACACCTGCAAAGCGGCGTCGGCATAGAGATGCGACTGGAAGAAAATGTAGATGTAAATCAGGATACTGACGATCCACAGCGGCCAGTTGCGGATGTCTTCCCGACCGGTGAGATAGACGGCGGCAAAGGCGGCTGCCGTCCCCACCGTTTCGAGCCAATGCATGCCCGAGCGCCTGTCCTTATGCCAGAATCACCACGTGATTCCGATAGACCCGCAAAAGCCCTTCCTCGATGGGAAAAATTTGGGGTTCGTTGCTGTCGGCGGGAGTCACGCGCACGCGGCCGGGGACGAGGCTGGCAATGAATGGGGCGTGGCGCGGCAACACCTGAAACAGCCCCTTAACGCCGGGGGCCTGCACCTCCTTGGCTTTGCCTTTGAAGAGGACACCCTCGGGCGAAAGGATTTCGACGTAAAGCGTCATCCTTGCGTCTCTTTCAAGATGCGTTCCCCTTTTTCGATGGCTTCTTCGATCGTTCCCACCAGATGGAAAGCCTGTTCGGGCAGGTGATCGACTTCGCCGTCGAGGATCATCCGGAAGCCTTTGATGGTGTCTTCAATTTCCACGAAGCGCCCTTCCAGGCCGGTAAACTGCTCGGCCACGAAGAAGGGCTGCGACAGGAAACGCTGAATCCGCCGGGCCCGGTGAACCACCAGCTTATCTTCTTCCGAGAGTTCTTCCATCCCCAGAATGGAGATGATGTCTTGCAGGTCTTTATAGCGTTGCAGGATTTGCTTCACGTCCTGCGCCGTTTGATAGTGTTCTTCGCCCACCACGTCCGGCGAAAGAATACGGGAGGTGGAGTCAAGCGGGTCCACGGCGGGATAGATTCCCAGCTCGGCAATCTTACGGCTAAGCACCGTGGTGGCGTCGAGGTGGGCAAAGGTGGTGGCCGGCGCCGGGTCGGTCAGGTCGTCAGCCGGCACATACACCGCCTGCACCGACGTAATCGAACCCCGCTTGGTGGAAGTGATGCGTTCCTGCATCAGCCCCATCTCAGTAGCCAACGTCGGCTGATAACCCACCGCCGAAGGCATCCGCCCCAACAGGGCCGACACTTCCGAACCCGCCTGCGTGAAACGGAAAATGTTGTCGATAAACAGCAGGATGTCGCGCCCGTGTGCTTCGTTCGGATCGCCGTCCCGATAATATTCCGCAATGGAAAGCCCCGACAGGGCCACGCGCAAACGCGCCCCCGGCGGCTCGTTCATCTGGCCGAATACCAGTGTGGCCTGCGACTGCGCCAGCGCGTCCTTATCCACTTTGCTCAGGTCCCACCCGCCTTCTTCCATCGAGTGAACAAAGGCATCGCCGTATTTAATGACCCCCGATTCGATCATCTCCCGCAACAGGTCGTTCCCCTCACGCGTTCGCTCCCCCACGCCGGTAAACACCGAAATCCCTTCATATTTCTTGGCGATGTTGTTAATCAATTCCATGATCAACACCGTCTTGCCGACGCCGGCACCGCCAAACAGCCCGGTTTTCCCACCTTTTGAATAAGGTTCCAGCAGGTCGATCACTTTAATGCCCGTCCACAGCGGCTCTTCGCTGGTCGAGAGTTCTTCAAATTTGGGTGGCGCTTGGTGGATGGCGCGCAGGCTTTCAGCCTCCACGTCGCCCAGCCCGTCGATGGCTTCACCCACCACGTTAAAGAGGCGCCCGCGAATCCGATCGCCGGTGGGCATCGAAATCGGGCGGCCGGTATTGACTACTTCCAAGCCACGTTGAAGCCCTTCTGTGGGATGCATTGACACAGTGCGGACCGTGTCTTCTCCGAGGTGTTGTTCTACTTCCAACACAATTTTATGCCCATCGGGCGAGGTCACTTCAAGGGCGGTGAAAATCTCGGGCAGCTCGATTTGATCGCCATAAAAGGTGACGTCCACAACCGGACCGATGATCTGCGTGATAATTCCTTTCTGGGACATAACAGCCGATTTTCGGCGGCAAAAATAGACGTTCAGTGTCAGTGCAGCTTGCTTCTTCCTTTTTGGCCGCTTATTTATACTCACCCATCGAAAAAAAGGCGCCGAAACCTCTCGGCTTCGGCGCCCTTTGACCATCACAAGAAGCGCGCCGATTATTCCTGGGCGTGTTTCAGCGAGATTTCCACTTTGCCGAACACGTAGCGGCCATTGAATCCGAATTGCGACACCCGTCGCGAGAAGCGGAATTGACCGCCGTAGTTTTTCGCTTCGGGTACTTCGTCAGGATACACATCCAGTAGGTTGTTGGCCCCCACCGTCAGCGAGATGCTGTTGTTCAGCTTGAATGCCACGGAAGCATCCGTGATGACTTTCGCTCCGTAGGTGGAATGGATCACGTTGCCATTGGCGTCGGTACCATGGTTGTCAGGGTCGGTCACAGCACCAAAATAGCTGTTGCGCAGCATGAAGGTGAGGTTGCCGATGGTCAGGAAGTGTGAGAGGCTTCCTTTTTCATTGGGCATCGCTTTGGCCAGGAAAATATAGTCGGCGTCGGTGAAGATTTTGTTTTCGTAGGGTTGGAGTTTCCCGGGGATGTGCACGTCGAGCGTGTCGGTGGTAAACTTGTTCAGGGCCAGTTCGCTGCGCAGCGATACGTTATCGCCGAAGAAGGCCATGTGGGAGATCACCACATCGACGCCGGTGGTGCGGGTGTCGATGGCGTTCATCAGGAAGGTGGCTTTGGAGGCGCCCACTTCTTGCATGGCTTTCGAGACTTCGCTGCCGTCGTTGGGATCGGTGAACGGTGCCCATGGCAATACGATGCGGTCTTTGACGGTGATCTGGAAGGCGTCCACGCTGGCGGTGATGTTCAGGGAGGGCACTTTCAGCGTCAGCCCGCCGGAAGCGTTGAACGACGTTTCTTCTTTCAACTTGGGAATGTCGAGGAGCCGGGCCAGTCGGCTTTCGTTGTTGAAGGTCCCCACTTCGTAAGGCACGCCGCCGATGAATTGGGTGGAGACGGTGTTGAAGTAAATCTGATGGAGGGAAGGTGCCCGGAAGCCGGTGCTCACTGCGCCTCGAATGTTGAGGTTGTCCAGGATTTTGTAGCGGCCGGCCACTTTCCAGTTGAGGGTGTTGCCGAAGTCGGAATAGTTTTCATAACGAAGCGCAGCGGAAGCCAGCAATTTGGATGTGACGTCGGCTTCCACATCAAAGTAGCCGGCATATGAAGTCCGATATTTATTGACCTCACTTTTCGGACGGAAGCCCGGGAACACCTGCGAACCGCCCGGCACCGACTTGCCAAAGAAACTGGTGATGCGATCTTCCATCGGGATTTTGCCTACGCTTTCATATCCGTTGCCGTAACGGTCATAGGTCATCCACGAGGCATCTTCGCCGGCTTGGAGCTGATAGTTTTCCACGCGATACTCGGTTCCCCATGCCACGTTAACGCCGTTAAGCACGTCGAAGAGGCGGTTGGCGTCGAAGTTGGTGGTGTTTTGCATGAAGCTGAATCCGCCGGCGTCGAAGTCGGTTTTGGTGCGGCCCAGCAGGGTGGAGTTGCTGGTGTTGACGATGTTAAAATGGAAGCTGTTTTTGCCATAGGTGTTGCTGAAGTCCACGTTCCAGCCGCCCACTTTGCTTTTGATGCCCACGCTGAGCGATTGGTCGCCGATGTCGGTGCCGATATGCGGCAGGAAGCCGTCAGGATAAGCCACCGTATTTCCGCGCCCATCGGAATATGAAGGACGGCGGTAGAAGCCGGCAGCCAGACCGCGGCGATAGCTGATGCCGCCGAAGCCGTAAATCTCGGTGTTTTCATCCAGCGGATAGGCCGAATTGAAGAAGAACTTCCCTTCCGTCAGGGCCGACTGCCCGATTTTCATCCGGAAGTCTTTGCGGGTTTTGCCGCGTTTTTGAAGTTCATCGTCGGTAACATCTTGCTTCAGGTATGCCCGCAGCGAATCAATCTGACCGTTGGCGGCGAAGGTTTTGATTTTGTTCTTGTAATCATCCGAGAAATAATCGACCTGGTCCACATACTGATGGATGATACTCAGTGCCGTGGCCGAGTCGGTGGGGTTGGTGGTTTTGTAAAAGGCTGAGATGTCGGCGCCGTCCGCTCGGGCCACCCGTTCGATAGCATGAATAGCCAGGTAAATGGGCAGCCCCATTTCATCGCTGCGGATGGTGCCGTTGCGTTTCAGCATCGACCCGGTGAAGTTGATGTATCCCTTGTTCCCCAGGGGAATACCATAGTTAATATCCAGCTGCGTTTTTTCGCCGTCCATGCCGTTTTCATTATAGCCGCCGGCATGTTTTCCCACATAAGCCCCTTGATGGAGTTTGGCGGAGATTTCATTGACGCGTTTTTGCAATTGAATATTGATAATGCCGGCGATGGCGTCGGAACCGTATTGGGCGGCGGCGCCGTCGCGCAGCACCTCGATGCGTTCCACTGCGGCAGAGGGGATGGCGTTGAGGTCGGTGCCCACCGAACCGCGGCCGATGGTTCCGTTGACGTTCAGCAGGGCGCTGGGATGCCGTCGCTTGCCGTTAATCAACACCAGCATCTGATCGGGCCCCAACCCCCGCAGGGTGGCCGGGTTGATGTGGTCGGTCCCGTCCGAGACGGTTTGATAGTTGGAGGTAAATGAAGGTGCCACATAATTCAGAATGTCGCCTACATTAGTCTGCGGATTGGCAATGGAAAGCTGTTTGAGGTTAATAACGTCGATCGGGACGGCCGATTCAATATCGGTCCGCGCTTTGGTGCGGGTCCCCACGACCACTACTTCTTCCAGTGAAGCCCCCGGCTTGAGGGCCACGTTCATCACGCCCCCTTTATTTACGGTCACTTCTTGGTCGTCGTAACCCACATAGAGAAAAAGCAACTTCTCGCCGGGTTTGACTTCGATCGTATAATTCCCTTCATTGTCGCTGCTCACCCCTCGGCTGGTCCCTTTCACAACGATGTTGACCCATGGCAGGCCCTCGCCGGTTTCCGCGTCCGTTACCTTTCCTTTCACGGTGACCATCCCTTCCTGAGCATACGTGGAAAACGAGATGCCTACACCCACCAATAATGCAGTTAAGAAAATTCGTTGTAAGGTCTTCATGGCGGTTATTTTTGTGATTGCCAGCAAAGTTATCAAAAGATGAATCGAGTCAAAATAAACCCTTTGGTGACCGCAGTGAAAAAATCCGGCACCCTGCGCATCAATGAACAGGTGAAGGCGCTGCGCACCGCCGGCAAACAGGTCTATCACTTCGGCTTCGGGCAGTCGCCTTTTCCGGTGCATCCGCGTATTATTCAGGCACTTTCGGAACACACGCCTTACGGGCACTATCTTTCCACCGGCGGGTTGATGATGCTCCGAGAGGCGTTATCCGACTTTTTGAAACGATATCAGGGCATTTCGTTTCCGCCAGAACGACTGTTCATCGGCCCGGGAAGTAAAATTCTCTTGCAGCAAATCATTTACTTGCTGGAAGCGCGTTTTTTAATTCCGCAAGGAAGCTGGGTCAGTTACATCCCGCAAATCCTCATTCGAGGCGGACATTACGAGATTATTCCCACTCGGTTGTCTGACCAATATAAAGTCCGCCCCGAAGTCTTGGACGCCATCGCCAAAAAATATGTCGATGACCAACTGGTGCTCATCTTAAACTCCCCCAATAACCCCACCGGCGCTGTCTATTCTTCCGAAGAACTCAAAGCCGTCGCCCGCGTGGCCGAGCGGTATGGAATGATCATCCTTAGTGACGAAATTTATACCCAATTGGACTTCAACAACGACTTCTCGCCCAGTATGGCGCCCATTTACCCCGATGGCACGATTGTGTTTGGCGGCCTGAGTAAACTGTTTTCCGCCGGCGGCTACCGCCTCGGGTTTGTGGGCATCCCCCAACGCCTATCTCAACTCATCTCCCCTTTGCTGGCCCTCATCAGCGAAACATACAGCGCTGTTTCCACGCCCATTCAATATGGAGCTGTGGTGGCTTATCAAGATTATGAGCAGATCAAACCTTCCATCGACCAGCAGAAAGCGGTGTTGAAACATGCTTTTTCGGTGGTGGCGCGTGAATTGAAAGAGGCCGGCGTAAGGTTGACCTCTTCGCAGGGCGGGTTTTATTGCGTGGTGGACTTTGAACCCTACCGGAATGTTTTACGAAAAAATGGGATACTTAACGCTATAGACCTCACCCAGATTTTACTGGACCAATATGATGTGGCTTTGTTGCCCGGCCAGGATTTTGCTTTTGAGCGAAATACCCTTACCTGTCGGCTGGCGTTTGTGGACTTTGACGGCGCCGCCGTCCTGCGCAGGTGGGATAAACATCCAGACGCGCTTGAGGCGGTGTTTGACCAAACAGCACCTCAAATCAGAAAAGGCGCCCAAAGCATCGCTGAATTTTTATATGCATTAAACGGGGTCTAAATATTCACAGTGGTTTCTTTATTAAAAGAGGAGACATATATTCGCACCGCTTCTGGATAAGCGGCTATGTTGAAAGCAGCACGCTATGTGATGGTGGCGGTGATGGCGGGGATGAGCTTGATCGTCTCGGTGAAGGGAGTTGACTATTTTTCTACGTTTGAAGTCATCAGCGCAACCGGAGAGGTGGTTTCGCTGGAATCATGGCGGGGCTATTACGTACTCATCCAATTATGGCGTCCGGGTGAATCGCCGCAGGGGGACGTGGAATGGGCGTATGAACGACTCCACCGCCGTCATTATCCACTGGCCCGCGGCATCAAGTTTGTCCGATGTGCCGTGACAAAAGATTTCAAGCAGTGGCAGCGGCAGCTTGCCTACCTCGGCCGAAGTTATGTGATCGACGTAGCGGATACACTGGGCATGGCTTCCCCGCTGGTTCGGCAGTTTCACATCTCCGAGTTTCCCGCCTATGTGGTGTATAATCAGGTGGGCGAAGTGATTTACTACGGCACCAGTTTACGACGGGCCGTGGGTGTGTTGCGTAGAGCATCCGAGCGAGGTAGGCGTTGAACCGGTCGGGCCGCCGTCAAGCCACCGGAAAAGCCGGCGAAGAAGCCGCCGTCCGTTTCTTAATTCAGCGGGGGTTTTCCATTCTGTCCCGAAACCTGCGCTATCACCCTTATGAGATCGATATTGTAGCCCAAAAAGACGGCGTCATCCATCTGGTGGAAGTTAAAACCAGCCGCTTGCCCGGCTGGAACCCCGTCCAACAATTTACGCCCGCCAAAGAAGCCGCCCTCATCGAAGCCGCCGAAGCCTTCCTGCGCCACCATCCCGGCGCTGATATCCAGATCGACCTCATCGCCGTCGAACTGACCGGAAACCACCCCCGCCTCCGCTACTTTCCCGACGTGGTCCGTTGAGATTATTTCGGCAAATTTTGCAGCACGATAAACACATTTCTATCATGGCTGCAGGAATATTTAAGGTCCCTCTACCCGCTAACGAACCCATCTATGATTATGCGCCCGGCACGCCCCAGCGACAGGCCCTGAAAGACGCCATCAAGGCACTGTATGGTCAGCAGCAAGACATCCCCATGGTCATCGGCGGCAAAGAAGTGCGAACGGGAAAGACCGTGGATATCTACCCCCCGCATAACCTGCACGTCAAAGTCGGCCAATATCATCAGGGCGGTGCTGAACACGTGAAAGCAGCCATTGAGGCTGCACAACACGCTAAAAAAGAATGGGCTGCTACGCCCTGGCACGAACGCATCGCCATCTTCCTGCGGGCCGCCGAACTCCTTGCCGGCCCCTACCGCTACCGAATGAACGCCGCCACCATGATCGGCCAGTCGAAAAACCCCTTTCAGGCCGAAATCGACAGCGCATGCGAGCTCATCGACTTTTTCCGTTTCAACGCCCATTTTGCCCAGCGGATTTACGAAGAGCAGCCTTATTCGCCCCGCGGCACGTGGAACCGCAATGAATACCGCCCCCTCGACGGCTTTGTGCTGGCGGTCACACCCTTCAACTTCACTTCCATTGCCGGCAACCTCCCCTCTGCTCCCGCCATGATGGGCAACACCGTGGTCTGGAAGCCTTCCAACAAACAGATATACTCGGCCATTGTCATCATGGAACTGTTGCAAAAAGCCGGCCTCCCCGACGGCGTGATTAACCTCGTCTATGCGCCGGGGCCTGTGGTCGGCGACGTCGTCTTTCGGCATCCCGACTTTGCCGGATTGCATTTTACGGGCTCCACAACCGTCTTTCAGCACATGTGGCAAACCATCGGCGACAATATCGCCATGTATAAAGCCTATCCCCGCATCGTCGGCGAAACAGGCGGGAAAGATTTCATCGTGGTGCATGAATCGGCCGACCCCGACGAGGTGATCACCGCTATCATCCGCGGCGCCTTTGAATATCAGGGACAAAAATGCTCCGCCGCGTCCCGCGCCTTTATCCCCAAGGGCTTCTGGAACCGCATCAAAGACAAGCTGCGCCACGAAATGGGACAACTCAAAATGGGCCCGCCCGAAGATTTTTCCAACTTCATCAATGCCGTCATCGACCGGGCTTCGTATGATAAGCTGGTGGGATATATCGAACAGCTCAAACAAAACCCCAACACGGAAATCTTCGTCGGCGGCGGATATGACGATAGCACCGGCTATTTTATCGAACCCACCATCGCCATTGTGGACAGCCCCTACTACGTGACCATGTGCGAAGAGCTGTTCGGCCCCATCCTCTCGGTGTATCTTTATGATGATGATAAATACGAAGACATCCTGCCCATCGTGGACGAAGCCACACCCTATGGGCTGACCGGGGCGGTGATGGCCCACGACCGCAAAGCCATCATGTTGGCCCATAAATACCTCGAAGGCACCGCCGGCAACTTTTACGTCAATGACAAACCCACCGGCGCCGTGGTGGGCCAACAGCCGTTCGGCGGCAGCCGCGCCTCCGGCACCAATGACAAAGCCGGCTCGGCGCTCAACCTTCAGCGCTGGATCAGCACCCGAACCATCAAGGAAAACTTCAACCCGCCCAAAGACTGGCGCTATCCCTTCCTTTCGGAAGAATAGCCGGCGCGGCCCTTATTCGTATGTGTAAAATCCCCGGCCGCTCTTGCGGCCGTGCAACCCCGCATCCACATATTGCTGCTGGATGCGGCTGGGACGAAAGCGGTCTTCATAGAAGAAAGCCCGAAACATCGACGTAGTCACCGAGTGGTTGGTATCCACGCCAATCAGATCCATCAGCCGAAAAGGCCCCATCCGAAAGCCGACGTTTTCCATCAGCCCGTCGATGGTGGGCACATCCGCCACACCCTCTTCCAGCAGCCGCAGCGCTTCCAGATAGAAATGCCGCGCCACCCGATTGACCACAAAACCGGGCGCATCTTTCACCGCAATGGGCGTCTTGCCCATCGCCTCCGCCATCCGCGTAATCACCTGCACGGTGGACGCCGCCGTGTGGGCGCCCCGGACCACTTCCACCAACTTCATAATGTGCGGCGGATTGAAAAAGTGCATCCCGCCAAATCGCTCCGGCCGGCGCAGCCCCCGACTTAACGCCGAAATCGGAATGGAAGAAGTGTTTGATGTGATGATGGTCTCGGGGCGGTTGATGGCTTCTAATTTTTCGAAAACCGCCTTTTTGACGTCGGGGTCTTCGATGACGGCTTCCACGATAAAGTCGGCTTGCAACGCCTCGATGTCGGTGGTGGTGCGTAACAGCTTGCCCACCTGTTCGATCTGCTGCGGCGAGACCTTGCCCCGTTGTCGTCCTTTTTCCAGGGCCTTCTGAATGGCCGCGGTGGCCCGTTCCAGCGCCGCCGCTTCCACGTCATACAAAAGCGTCTGAAACCCTGCCATCGCCGCCAGTTGTGCGATGCCGCGTCCCATCGTGCCGGCGCCCACCACCGCCACCGTGCGGATCTCATCAAAAGAAAGCGTCATTGCCCGATGAATTGAGAAAGAAAGCGATGGTCATTTTCAAAGAAAAGGCGGATGTCGTCGATGCCGTATTTGAGCATGGCCAGCCGCTCGATGCCCATTCCGAATGCAAATCCCTGATAGGCCGCCGGGTCGATATTGCAGTTGAGCAGCACCTGCGGGTCCACCATTCCGCAGCCCAGGATTTCCACCCAGCCGGTGTGTTTACACACGCTGCACCCTTTCCCGTGGCAGATCAGGCAGGCGATGTCCATCTCGGCCGACGGCTCCGTAAACGGGAAGTAGCTGGGCCGGAAGCGCACGCCCGTGCCTGTGCCGAAGAAGCGCTGCACGAAGGTGTAGAGCGTCTGTTTCAGATCGGCGAAGGTGACCACCGTGTCGATGTAAAGCCCTTCCACCTGATGGAAGATGCAATGGGCCCGCGCCGAGATGGTCTCGTTCCGATAGACGCGCCCCGGCGAGATGATGCGCAGCGGCGGCCGCCGACGTTCCATCTCATAGACCTGGACCGCCGAGGTGTGCGTCCGCAGCAGCCAGTCGGGATGGCGGTGCACGTAAAACGTGTCCTGCATCTCCCGTGCCGGGTGGTCTTCGGGCGTGTTCAGCGCCGTGAAGTTGTGCCAGTCGTCCACGATCTCGGGTCCTTCCACCGTCTCGAAGCCAAGCTCCCGAAATATGCTCACCACCTGCTGCATCACCACCGACAGCGGATGATACGCCCCCGGCTCCAGCGGCACGCCGTCCAGCGTAACGTCGATAGCGGCCTGTTTGGCTTCCAGCTCCTGTGCTTTCAGCGTCTCCACTGCTTCCCGGAACTTCGCTTCCGCCGCCGCCTTCAGCGCGTTCACCTGCTGACCATATGCCCGCCGTTGCTCGGGCGGGATCTCCCGAATGCGCTGCATCAATGCCGCCACCACGCTCTTCCGTCCAATCCACCGCCGCCGAAAGGCCTCCACCGCCTCGGGCGTGTCCAGCACAGCCGAAGCCAGCTCCTGCTGCAGTTGTTCCAGGGAAAGTTCACTCATCGTGCGGACGTTCAAGACTGCAAAGATGCCTTTTGCGCAAAGAATACCATGATGATGCTTTGGGCGTGCCCCCCTTCTTCCTGATTGCAGAACATCGATTAACGAACGCTGGTTTAAGAACAAAAAGGACAAATTAAATCAAAGTCTTAAATCAAAAATCGGTGTTCGACGTTTGATATTCCCACCCTTCCAGGTCCCTCACGCGTTTTTCCCTATTTCCGCGCCGCCTGCCGCGTCCACGCGAAGATGCGCCGGGCTTCCGAGGCTTCGAGGGCCGGCGAACCAAAGTACACCTTGCCCGCCGACAGCCGCCCCCGCACGCCACTCTGGGACAACACCGTCACCCCATCCTCGATAACGGTCTCTTTGGCCACGCCCACCTGACCCAGCAGCGTCACGTCATTGCCGATGACAGATTTCCCGCCGACGGCCGTGTGGGCCACGATCAGGCAGTTGCGACCGATCACCACGCCGTGGGCGATGTGCACGTGGCTGTCGATCTTCGTGCCCTCGCCGATGACCGTGTCACCCGACACGCCCCGGTCGATGTTGCACAGCGCACCGATTTCCACCTGGTCCTCGATGATGAGTCGCCCCGCCGTGATCATCTTTTCGTAGTGGTCGGGATACCGCTTGTAATACAGCGCATCGCCGCCCAGCACCGTCCCGGCATGGATGATGACGCCGTCACCGATGCGCACGCCCGGATAGATGGTCACGTTCGGATAGATGATGCAATCGGCCCCGATGACCACGTCGTCGGCGATGACACAACCGGGATGCACTTGCGTGCCCGGGCCGATGGCGGCCTTCCCTTCAAAAGAAGCACGGTAAGGAAGGTGGTCTTTGACGATTTGGTTGTAAACGGCAAACGGGTCGGGAGCGATCAAGACGCCTTTTCCGTCGGGCACCGCCGCAGGCCGCTCGGGAAGGATGACCGCCGAGGCGGCGCTGTGAAGCGCCTTTTCCGCATACTTGGCAATGTCGGCAAAGGTGACGTCCCCCGGCTGCACCTTATGGATTTCGTTAATGCCGCGCAAGACCAGCTCGTCCGGCCCCACGTAGGCAAGGCCGTAGCGGCCGGCCAGTTCGGCCAGTGTGTAGGGCTTTGGAAAATCCATCAGCCCACCACAATGTTGATGATCCGCCCCGGCACGATGATAATCCGCCGCACCTGCTTTCCGTCCACCCACTTTTTCACCTGCGGATGCGAAAGCACCTCGGTCCGCACCTGCTCTTCACTCACTTCTTTCGGCAATTCCACTCGAGCCCGCACCTTTCCATTGACCGATATGGGATAGGTGAACGTGTCTTCCACCAGATAGGTCTCATCCACTTCGGGATAGGGCTGCCGCGTCACGCTGTCGGTGTGTCCCGCCAGATGCCACAGCTCTTCCGCCAGGTGCGGCGCAAAAGGCGAAATCATGATGATGAGCGGCTCCAGAATGGCTTGCTTCCGACAGCCCGACTTGTGCAGGAAGTTCACCAACACCATCATCGCACTGATGGCCGTGTTAAATGAGTAATGTTCAATGTCGTGGCGCACCTGCCGAAGGGCCGTGTGCCACGCCTTCCACTCTTCCACCGTGGGCGCGGCGGCATCCCACGCAAAGCGCCCTTCCGCATCGAAATAAAGCGCATACAGGCGCCGCAAAAACCGATGCACGCCGCCAATGTTCTGCGTGTCCCACGGCTTGGATTGCCGAATGGGCCCTAAAAACATCTCATACATCCGGAATGTGTCGCAGCCGTATTGCGCGATGATGTCGTCGGGATTGACCACGTTGTGGCGGGATTTCGACATCTTGTCCAGCTCACGCTCGCAGTAGAACCGCCCGTCGTCGGAAAGGATGTATTCCGCTTCGGCAAAATCTTTTCGCCATTTGCGAAGCTGTTCCAGGTTCACCACGTCCTGCCCTTCCACGAGGTGGATATTGATATGCAGGCGGACGGTATCGTAATTTGCGGCTTTATCGGCACTGACGAACGTTTGCGTGTCTTTAATGCGGTGGATCAGCGCCGACTTGCCCAGGATCATCCCCTGATGCACCAGCTTCTGAAAGGGCTCGACGGTGCTCACCCAGCCGCGGTCGTGAAGAAACTTGTGCCAGAAGCGGGCATAGAGCAGGTGTCCGGTGGCATGTTCGGGCCCGCCGAGATAAAAGTCCACGTTTTTCCAGTATTGTTCTTTTTCGGGGCTGACGAAACGCTCGTCATTGTGCGGGTCCATATACCGCAGGAAATACCAGCTCGACCCCGCCCATGCAGGCATGGTGTTGGTTTCCCGGCGGCTGCCGTCGGGCAGGTTGACCCATTCGGTCAGGCGGGCCAGCGGCGGCTGTCCATCGGGTGATGGCTCAAAGGAATCGGTGGGCGGCAATTCCACGGGCAGCGCCTCTTCCGGCACCGGATAAGGAATGCCGTCCCGATACACAATCGGGAAAGGCTCGCCCCAGTAACGCTGCCGGCTGAATCCCACATCCCGCAGCCGATATTGCACCTGCCGCTTGCCGATGCCTTTTTCTTCGAGAATTTGAATGATGCGCTCGATGGCTTCGGGTACGGGCAGCCCCGTGATGGGCCCCGAGTTGATCACGCGGGCTTCCTTGCTGTCAAACGAAGCGGTGGAAAGTTCGCCGCCTTCAATGACCGGCCGAATCGGCAACCCGAAGCGGCGGGCGAACCGGTAGTCGCGGCTGTCGTGGGCCGGCACGGCCATGATGGCTCCCGTGCCGTAGTCCATCAGCACATAGTCCGACACCCAGATCGGGATCAGCTCGTCGGTCAGCGGATGGCGGGCATATGCCCCCGTAAACACGCCCGTCATCGTTTCGTTGATCTGGCGGTCCCGGGCCGTTTTCCGGCGCGTGGCTTCGATATATTCTTTGACGGCCGCCATGTGCTCCTCGTCCGTGATTTGCTCGGTGAGCGGATGTTCCGGCGCCAGCA
>JALVCQ010000060.1 GCA_027009805.1 Bacteroidota bacterium | reverse complement strand
AGCTCGAATTGACCTCCGGGTGTTGCCGCAACGCCAGCGCCGCCGCCTTGACGATAAAGTCGTTCACGCTCACCTTCGCATCCATCTGGGCTTTGACGGCCTGCCGGACTTCCAGCACCCGATCCATGGCCACCTCGATGGTCAGGTAATAATGCGGCGCCCCAAACTTGCTCTCCGACAGCCGGCGGGCAATGGCTTTCCGCATCGACGTCAGCGGGACGTCCTCATAACCCTCTTCCGCCGAAAGGGCCGCCCCCGCCGCCGGACGCGTCCGATAGGCTTCGATGTCTTTTTTGGTGATGCGCCCGCCGGGCCCCGTGCCCTGCACCTGCCGCAGGTCGATGCCCCGCTCCTCAGCCATCTTGCGGGCCAGCGGCGAGGCTTTGATGCGGTCGTCCGCAGGGGCCGCCGGTGTCGATGCCGCAGCCGGTGGGGCTGTCGGCGCGGTTTCCGGTGCCGGCGCAGCCTTTGGTGTTTCTTCCTGAGCGATCGGTGCATCCGCTTCTTGGAGGATGGCCGTCACATCTTCCCCGGCCTCGCCGATGATAGCAATCAGCCCGTCCACGGGCACCGTATCGCCCTCTTTCGCAGCGATGTGGAGCAGCACCCCGTCCCAATAGCTCTCCAGCTCCATCGTGGCTTTGTCGGTCTCCACCTCGGCCAAAATATCTCCCGCCTGCACGGCGTCTCCCTCCTTTTTGTGCCATTTGACGATGGTGCCCTCGGTCATCGTATCACTCAGCAGGGGCATGCGGACAAGCTCAGCCATCTCCGGAAGTAGCGTTTGAATTTGCGTCGCAAAATAACACCATCGCCCGCCAACCGGATAAAAAGCCCCTTTTTCTGCGAATGAAGGGTTGCTTTTGGAACGTGTCTTCATGAAAACATTTTCCCATACCGAACCTCGGCATGTTTATTTTGTTCCATTACCACAACCTCCGCGGAGATGGGCAAGGAAAACTTCGTCGATCACGTCAGCATCTACGTCTATGCCGGCCGCGGCGGCGACGGCGTCGTCCATTTCCACCGAGATAAGTTTACCATCGCCGGCGGTCCCGACGGCGGCACCGGCGGCCGCGGCGGTCATGTCGTCCTCCGCGGCGACCGCAACCTCTGGACGCTCCTGCCGTTGCGATACCGCAAACACATCCGGGCCCCGCACGGACAACCCGGCGGCGCCGCCGAACGCACCGGAAAGCAGGGCGCCGACGTCATCCTCGACGTCCCCGTCGGCGTCACCGTCAAAGACGCCGACACCGGCGAGACCCTTGGCGAAATCCTCCAACACGGGCAAACCCTGATCGTCGCCCACGGCGGAAAGGGAGGTCGCGGCAACGCCGCCTTCAAAAGCCCTACCAACCGCACCCCACACGAAGCTGAAAAAGGGCAGCCCGGCGAAGAACGTCATCTCATCCTCGAGCTCAAAACCCTTGCCGACGTCGGCCTCGTGGGCTTTCCCAACGCCGGAAAGTCCACCCTCCTGAGCCGCCTCTCCGCGGCCCGACCCCGAATCGCCGACTATCCCTTTACCACCCTTACCCCACAGCTTGGCGTGGTGGCGGTGGACCCCGAAAGATCGTTTGTGATGGCGGATATCCCCGGCCTCATCGAAGGTGCCCATCAAGGGCGCGGCCTTGGTCATCGCTTCCTCCGACACATCGAACGAAACCCCGTCCTGCTGTTCCTTATCTCCGTAGAAAACCTCGACGACATCGAGCCGCGCTACGAAGCCCTCAAAAAGGAATTGGCGGCTTATCAGCCCGAATTGCTGGACCGGCCCCGCCTCATCGCCCTCACCAAGGCCGACCTGCTCGATGCCGAAATGCAGCAGGAACTGAAAAAAGAACTGCACCTGCCCGATCCCTACCTGCTGATTTCATCGGTCACCGGCCAGGGCATTACCGAACTGAAAGAGCGCCTCTGGCGCCTCATCGAATCCGCTCGTCGGGAAAAGACGCACCCGTGACCTCGTCGCCTTGCCGATATGTGGATGTGCTTTTACCCTGGCGTGTGCCGGCCTTTACCTATGCAGTGTCGCCTGGTGAGGCCGACCTGATGCCCGGGATGCGGGTGGCGGTCCCCTTTCGCAGCCGGCCCGCCGTTGGCATCGTAGTGACTTGTCGGGAACACCTCCCGCCGGGCGTTCGGGAAGGCGCCGTCAAGCAGGTGCTGGCCGTGCTGGATCAAAAGCCGTTGCTGCCGGAACGACTGTTGCAATGGTGGCAACGCCTGGCCGATTATTATCTGGTGCCGCCGGGCGCCGTGCTGGCGCATGCCCTCCCAGCAGCCCTGTTGTGGGACGACCGAACGGTGGTCCGAGTGCAATGGACCAACGACGAAATCCCGGAGGCCGGACGGGAGGTGTGGCGCTTTGTGCAGGAAGCAGGCGGCGCCGTCTCCCTCAAAATGATCAAGAAAAAAGCTGAAGAAAAAGCCGGTGGAACGGCTGCATGGATGACGGCGGTTGATGTCTTGCTGCGCTCCGGCCGGCTGGAAGTAGTCATCCGGGAGGATGCCCCGGCTACGCCGTTAAGCGTCTGGGTGCGCTGTCCCCAACGGGCGCACGAGACCGTCCCACAGCGGGCCGTCCGACAACGCCGATTGTTAACCGCCTGCCGGGCGGAAAGTGAGAAAACGCCGGACGGCTGGGTGCCGCTGGAAAAGGTGCTGGAAAATGCCGGAGCCTCCCGGGCGGTCTTTCGGGCCCTGCTGAAAAGAGACGCAGTCGAGGTGGCCTTGCGCCCCGTCGTTCCGCCGACGCCCACCCCAACGCCCTTGCCGTCTTTGCCGTCGGCGGCTCCTTTCCGGCAACGCCGCATCACCTATCATCCCTGGGGCAATGAAACCGCCTGGCGCCGCCTGCTGGCTCTCGTGAAAGACCGGCTCGACGCCGGGCGGCAGGTGGTGCTGCTGGTGCCGGATGCATGGGCGGTGAGTGAGTATGGAAACCGCCTGCGCCGTCACTTCCCCGATGCCGTCTTTTTCGTCACCGCCGAATTGCCGGATCAGGAGGTCGTGAAAGCCTTCAATCATGCCCGACAGGGCACGCCCGGCGTGTATGTCGGCGCCCGACGCCCCCTCTTCTGGCCCTATCGCCGGCTGGGCGCTGTCATCGTCCTCGGTGAAAACAGCGCCTTTCTCAAAAACCGCTTCGACCCGTTTGCCTTTCACGTCCGGGATGTGGCCGTCAGCCGCTTTCGCATCGAAGACGTCCCGCTGTGGTTGAGTGCCTATGCGCCTTCCACCGAGACCTATTTTAATGTCACGCAGGGCCGTTACGACCCGGCCGATCCCGAAAGCTGGTTATCCGCACCCGCTCCGCACTTCTGGGATTTGCGGGCCGAGGAAACACCTGACGGCTTTTCACACCACTGGACGCCCGGCCTTCAGCAAAAAGTCTTTGAGGCGATTGCCCGCGGCGGGCGGGTGCTGGTCGTGGTCAATCAGCGTGGAACAGCCTCATATCTGGGATGCTCCCGCTGCCGGTGGGTGGCCCGGTGTCCCCGATGTGATGTGGCGTTAACGTATTATCACGATCATCAGCGGATGAAGTGTGACCATTGCGGATATTCCATGCCGGTGCCGCACCAATGTCCGCGATGCCGGTCGGCCACATTGCGCATCGGCGGCGAAGGCGTGGCCGGCGTGGCCGCTTATCTGGCCACCCGCCTCGCCCGCAAGGTGTCGGCCGCCGAGCGCTCCGCTTATCCCACCTTTCGCCGTTTTTATCAAAAGATATCGCCCTTTCTGCAGGGCCGAACGCCGGTGTTGGTCACTACGCCTTACGGGATGCGGCCGATGACTGTGCGCGGCGTGTCGCTGCTGATCGTCACCGGCGTCGATACACTGCTGGCCGCCCCTTCCTATCGGGCCGGTGAGCAATTATGGGCTACAATTGCCAAAGGCGGACGGCTGATAAGGCAATACGGAACGCCCGCAGCGGAATATTGGGTGGCCACCCGCCACTGGAAACATCCCATCTGGGAAATGTTCCGCCATCAAGACGGCGAGGCCTTTTATCAGGAAGAACTGACCCAGCGGCGCCGATTCGGCTATCCCCCGATGGCGCGCCTCATTTCGGTGGTTATGGCCCATCGCCGGCTGAAACGTCATCATCGAAAGATCGCCGATTTTGTGCGAAACCTTAAACAGGCTTTGGCACACGCGGAGGTGCTCTGGAACCCCGAAAAACAACTGTTTCGGGAAGGGATGTGGCAAACCGAGGTGATGATAAAACTCCCACGACATCCTCAA
>JALVCQ010000059.1 GCA_027009805.1 Bacteroidota bacterium | reverse complement strand
TTATTCAGGCTGGTGGGCGGCGAATAAAAGCGAAAATAGGTTGTGGAAACGTCATTGGGTGCTGCGGAGTCTTTGACCATTTCTTCGTAGGGACCGACTCGAGAAATGGTCGTAGCATAGTCAAACACACGGGTGGATGGCGAAGAAAAGGAATACTGCTCATATTCCCGCATACCGTCCATAACCTTACTATACAAGGCAAATACCGGATCCGGACTCAGTAGGAAAAACTGGCCATTTACATAAAAGAGATAATGAAATGTCGGGTGATTTATCCAAAGCTCATTTACGTTTGTTTCATAGGCCTTAGCCTTCATCAAGAAGTTTGGAACCCACGAACCGGAATCATTCTCATATCCGATAATAGAGTCCAGAAAGCCATTGCTATTATAGGTGATAGAAAAGCTGTCTGTTGGTGTCCATTCTGAACTATCCCAATTATCGGATCTTGTAACAATTAATTTCCCGCTGACGTCATAGAAAAAAACACTTCGATCTTGAACTTGGGGTGTTCCGCCCGATAGGCCTATGCTGATAGCGGAGTCCAGTCGGCCGGAAGAATAATAGTAGTTCATTTGTCCATCGGGAAACCAATTGCTGGAGAACCATACATAAGACTGGATGCTGGTGATGTGACCGCCGGAGTCATGTTGGTAAATGTCTTTCATTTTGTACACTCCTCCACCAAATATCATGAGCACCGAGTCAAGCAGCCCCGCATTATCATTGAAGAAAAAAGTTTGCTGATTAAGTGAGTAGTTGCCATTCGAATCAACTTGATAAGTTAGAATGCTATCGACGATGCCGTTGCCGTGGAAGAAAAATGCCAGGGAGTCGCCCCGCATCTTATCATTGGGATTGGTCGCGGTGGAGTCCCAATATGCCACAGCGTTGACCAACGGTGGCGGCAGCTGCGCAAAAGCACTGCACGCCATCAAGAAAAGACCGAGTGAGAGTAACGTGCGTTTCATGATGCTTGGATTTTTACATGCAGTAACCGATGGTAGGTTGCTTGTGCGTTTCATGATACTTGGATTTTTACACACAGTAACGGATGACAGGTTGATTTTTTGTATATGATAGGAAAGAAGAATTTGCGCTCGGATGCATTTTTTTATGAGCTCACAGAGAAGATGAAATATCTGTGCCGGACGAGTGGGGCAGGGAGCGGCGAAAGAGATCCTATCGGTCCCGATACACGATGCCGCGGGCGAGCAGCGTCAGCACTTGCCGGATGTCGGCTGTTACCGGCAGCGTCTGGAGGGTGTGCATAGCCCGTTCGTAGTAGGCGTCCCGAATCCGGCAGGTGTGGTGATAGACGTCGTAGCGGTCGAAGATTTCTTGCACGGCGGCGACTTTCTCATTGGGTGGTAAGGAAGTCTCATTGGAAAAGAGTTGCCGAAGCCGTTGCCGGTCTTCGGGCGTTGCCAGCTCCAGCGCTTTAATGAAAAGGAAGGTTTTCTTATTGGCGATGATGTCCCCGCCCTGCTGCTTGCCCACCTTTTCCCGTTCACCGTAAAGGTCGAGGATGTCGTCTTGAATTTGAAAGGCGATGCCCAGGTCTTTGCCGAACGAATAGAGTTGCGTTTTTAGCTTGGTGGGTGCATCGGCCAGAATCCCGCCCAATTGAAGGCAAGCCCCCAACAGCGTGGCCGTTTTGAGCGTGATCATGCACAGATACTCTTCTTCGGTCACGTCCATCCGGCGTTCAAAGTCCATATCATATTGCTGTCCTTCACACACCTCTACGGCGGTTTTGTTGAACAGATGGAGGATTTCGAGCAGGCGCGGATGGTCTTGCGCCGTCAGGATTTTGTAGGCGTAGATCAAGAGGAGGTCGCCGGAGAGGATGCCGGTGTTGAGGTCCCATTTTTCATGGACGGTGGGCTGATTGCGCCGCAGGAGCGCTTTATCCATGATATCGTCGTGGATGAGGGTGAAGTTGTGAAACATTTCGACGGCCACGGCGGGACGCTCGGCGGTGGTGACGTCGCCGCCCAGCAGGTCGCAGATGAGTAACGTCAGCGCCGGACGGAGCCGCTTTCCGCCCAGGGAAAGCATGTAGCGGGCCGGCGCATAGAGGCTGTCGGGCGAGCCGCTCAGTTCCTCCGCGGCCACCTGCGCCAGGCGGCGGTTGATGGTCTCGACGTAGCGGGTGAAAAGCGCTTTGAAAGAAAGTGAATGGGAAGCGGTCATGGATTTTTTCCGCGGCATCAGCGCCGCAAAGGTAGGTGTCGCCGGCCGGCGGAAAGGCGTTCTTCCCGGGCGAGGGCACGCAAGACCTGGCGCCATCGTTCTTCATCCCGCCCTTCAATGCGGTGGTAGGGGATGAGAAAACGTGTCAGCTCTTGTTCATAAATGCCCATGATGTCTTCCCTGCGATGCGGATCTTCCCGCAGGGGATCGGGTGTCCATGGAATATCGGGCCCCAGAAGCAGGGTGATATAGTCGTAATTCAAGAGAAAATCCTCAAGCAGGGGATGCGGCGGCCCCACTTTATCCAGCCACCAGACGTAATAGACGGCGGCGTTGGTGTCGGTAACGATCAGGGACGAACGGCGCAGGGCGGCATGCTCGGCCTCGATTTGCTGCATGGCCATGGTCAGAATGTCGCAGGGCCTGTAATGGGGGCCGTTTTTTTGCAGAAATAATCGAGCGGCTTCGGGGACGTATGGTACATTCAGCCATTGAGACAGGCGGCGGGCCAGCGTGGTCTTTCCCGTGGACTCGGGCCCGATGAAGGCGATTTTAACCGGTAAGGTCATCCAGATAAATATTCCACAACGTCCAGAAAAAGAAGAAAAACGCAATGCCCGTTTGGCGTTCGAGGAAGGGCTCGCTGATGAAGACCACGGCCATTAACACGCTCCATGCCATCGGAAGCCATCGACGGCGGTGCCATCCCACCCATAGCGGGCGGAAGGTGATCAGCAAGAGTAGAATCAATCCCGGCATCCCCAGCGCTGCGGTGGTATATAGCCATTGGGCATGCGGCGGCAGGCGTTGTTCGGGCACCAGCCACGTCCGTCCTTCATAGGCCTGCTGGACCGCCGCAGGAAGGCGGTCCAGTCCAGCGCCCCATGGAAAGGTGGTGTGGATGACGTGCCATCCGGCCTTCCAGCTTTCCCATCGGATCAGCAGCGATCGATCGTTGGGATTGGCCCCTTCCCGCAGCAGCTGTATTTCATGAAAAAAATCATCGACCTTCACCTGAAACGGAGGCGAGGCCCGGTAGGCGCCGACGATGAAAAGGGCCAATACGGCCACTCCTCCCAGCGCCCACCCCATCCGCCGGTGGAGCACAGCAATGGCCATGGCGGCCACCGCCAGCGCCGCGTAAAGGGCCGCCAGACCCGTGCGGGACACCGTCACGTGAAAAAGCACCGCCAGCATCAGCGCAGCCCCCCACCACCGCTTTTTACGCGTTTGAAGGCCCAGCCATATGAAAATCAAGACAGCCGCGGCCACCATCGCACCATAATAAATGTGATGCGTGTGAAAGGGCAGCGGAAAGGGCTTCGATTGCTTCATGGCAGCCAGGGCGCTTTCGCTGTCGGTGAAAAACAGACCGGCCGCCGCCACAGCATACAGCAAGACCCAGAGCGCAAAACCTTTGAGATAGAGCGGCAGAATCCTTAATAAGCGTTCTTTATTGAGCATTACCACGAAGGGCCAGGCGAGAAACAGCACATACAGCGCCGCTTTAACTTTCAAAAGTTCGGCATCCATCGGTGGAATGGCCGTGATGACCGCCCACGCGTAATACAGCACCGGCAGCCACAGCCAGGATTTCCGAAAGACGTGCAGCGGCGGCGGTTCCAGCAATCCTGCCAGGGCCATGAGCATCAGACCGATGTTTTGAAGGGGAAAAAGGGTCAGCAGGCCCACGGTGAACGCTGCCAGTCCGATGATGAAAAGCCCGTAGGCTGCCTGTGGTCGGTTTATTCCAAGCACAGAAGGTTGTTGAGCACCGGGATTTTAAATGCCACAAAGCCTTCGGCCGCGTAGCGGTGTCCCCACAGTCCGATGCCGTAGGCGCGTCCTTCGGCGGCCCGCAGAAATCCCGGCTGGGAAAGGAAGGTCTCGGGGGCGTTGCTATCGGGAATGTGAAATTGGGATGCATAGGCCCGAACGGCGGCCATTTTCTGGTCGATGACGGCTTCGATGTCCACCAGCAGGTCGGGCTTTACGTAGTCGGCATGCATATATCCGAGAATGGTGTGGGGGCGGTGTGGGGGAAGGGGCGGCGTGGGGATGCGGTGCATCCCGGCCCAGAAGACGGCTTCTTTGACGAGGCGGGCCGTCTTGTCATGGTCGGGGTGCCGGTCGCCCGGGGCACTGGTGATAATGACCTGCGGACGATATTGCCGGATTTTATGCACCAGCAGGAGGCGGGTCTCTTTGTTCACTTCAAAAAAGGCATCGGGGAGGCCGAGGTTTTCCCGAAAGGTTATGCCCATGATGTCGGCGGCTTTTCGGGCTTCTTCGAGGCGTGTGGCAGCGTCGCCTCGGCTTCCCATCTCGCCGGCGGTAAGATCGATCAGCCCCACTCGGACACCCTGCCGGACGTGCCGGATGATGGTGCCGCCGCAGCCCAACTCGGCATCATCGGGATGGGCGGAAATCACCAGAATGTCCACTGTCAGGGACGAATCCACAGGCGTCCGTGCCATGTGTGCCGTTGATTTTTCAGCCGGTAAAGGTAAACACCTTTCGCCGCCGTCGGCATGTTAAGCTGTGTGGGGGCCTGCACCGCTTTCCAGCTGGCTGCGGGGCGGCCGTGGAGGTCCCATACCGTGACATCGTAAGGACCACTGTTTCCGTCGATGGCGATCCGGCGGCCGCGGCTGAACACCAACGGCGGAGTTGCCGATGGAGCGGGCATTCCTGTTGTGACTGCATGGAAACGCAAGTTGTCGATGATGAGCGAATCTCCCGCTTCCATTTCGCTGTGGACGCCGATGCGGATGCGAATGGTGATCACATCGTGGGGAACAGCGTAATTGATAAGCACCGTATCGGTCTTGAATCCGCCGGTATGCGGCGAGAGGTATTTCATCCCCGCCCCGTAAACGAGGAAAGAGTCGTTGATGATTTCACCTAATTGGACCTGCACGGCGGCCCGTTGGGGCGAGTCGATCCACGACATGTAGTCGAAAAGCAAGTAGTTGGGTTTGGGAGATATGGCCGCGGAATAGGTGTGTTCGAGGACGGCTTCGCCGTAGGTGGTGTCGTCGAAATCATATAATTCGGAGACAAGTTTCAGGGCGGCGTTGCCTGCGGATGCCGTGGCGGTGGGGGCGGCGGCCGGCGCAGGGAAATAGTCGATCATGGTGAGCTCGTTGTTGGTGGTCCAGCCTGTGGGGTCGATCCGTCCGATGGGGGCATCCCACGTTTCAAAGCCGCCGTTGTCGATGGTGTGGCTGTTGAAATGCATGCTGTCCACCCAGAAGGTGCTGCCTGTTTTGGGATGGTAGCGGGTGGTGGAAAGGAGGGCGATGAAGACGGTGTCGGGCGTGCGGGTCAGGTATCCGATGGGCACGCTGAACCGTTGCCACTGCGACGAGCTGTCGGTGATGAGAAAAGAACGCACACCGTTTCCGTAAGGGTCGATGGGCGCGCCGAACTTTTTCATCACCATGTAAATTTCTGCGGTGTCTTGCTGGGAATACGTATATTTATAGTAAAAGATGAAACTGTCGGGCGGCAGGGTGTTGGTGTAAGGAGAACCGCCCCATAAATCGGGGATGGGCTGATGGGCGTTGATGATGCGTCCGTTAAACACGTTGCCGTGAAGGCCCGTGTCGGAAAGAAGGCTCTGAAGTCGGGCGCAATAATTCCCAAAAAGGGCGTGGGTGTCGGGCACCACCACGGGCAGGTCGCGGCGGGTGTAGTAGGTATAACCCGCCGGACGGGCGGGCATCCACGTCGTATCCCACAGCTCGAAGCCGCCGTTGGGAACGGCGGGTTGGGCCCAAGCACTCAGCATCCATAAAAGGGTGGAGAAAAGAAAAAACGGTCGTTTCATATCCACAGGGTTTTGGGTATAGTAACGCAAAGTTTATCACATTGCTGCTTGTTTTTACCCGAATGCGGGAAATTTGAATGCGGGTTTTGTAGTTTTCGGGTGTTCGAAACTTTCCTTATCGAGGTGTTGAACTGCTGCCGGCTTTTTTGCAGAATTGATGAGGATTTCTCTGAGCAAATACCCTTGAAAAATATCGGTGACTATGGTGATAAAATTTGAAGAGCTGCGGCTTGTAAAGGATTTGCTGCCTTCCGGGAGCACGCATCGGATCGCTCAGAAATTGGGTGTAGATGATCAGGTGGTGCGGAACTATTTCGGTGGTCGGAATTTTCGAGACGGGAGTTTTGTGGATATGCACATCGAGACCGGCCCGGAAGGCACGTTGGTGCGGCTTGACGACCTTACAATTCTTCGGGAAGCGCTGGCGATTTTAGACGAGGTGGGCCTGCGGGAGGAGGTGCCTATCGTGCTTCCCGAAGAGCTGCTTCAGTAGCAGCGTCGAGCGGCGTTTTCAGCACCCCTCGGAAACGCTCGAAAGGCGGATGGGGGGCGTGTAGCCACATGCGGAGGCGGCTGTCTATCACCTGAAAAACCGACAACAGTGATCGGGGGCGGGCGCCTTCAAGTGCCAGCGAGGTGGCGCTTTTTTTGAGAGAAGGCGGGAATGTCTGTTGATATACGTTAATGCCGATGCCCACCACCGACTGCGTGATGGTGTTTTCCTGAATTTGATTTTCAATAAGAACTCCGGCAATTTTTCGGGGACCCACGTAAATATCGTTGGGCCACTTGATGCGCACTTCCCGATGCGGGAGCCAATGGACTACGGCGTCATAGGCGCCCAATGCGGTGCGCATCAGCCATTCCGGCGCCCGGGAGGCCGGCAGGCGGGGCGTAAAAATCCATGAGGCATAGAGCCCCGCCCGCTGCGGCGACCACCAGAAGCGGCCGAAGCGTCCGCGTCCGCGGCGCTGGTGATATGCGATGACGGCATCTCCCGATCGGCGGCTGTTGTCGGCCAGCCGTCGGGCCAATGCGTTGGTTGATTCCGACGAGGGCAGGATGAAAATATGCGGCCTTCGGCGGCTCAAAAGTCAAATTTGATACCCTGGGCCAGCGGCAGGTCTTTGCCGTAGTTGATGGTGTTGGTCTGACGCCGCATGTAAGCTTTCCAGCTGTCGGAGCCGGCTTCTCGGCCGCCGCCGGTGTCTTTTTCGCCGCCGAAGGCACCACCGATCTCGGCGCCCGACGTGCCGGCGTTGACGTTTGCCAGCCCGCAATCGGAGCCTTCCGGCGAAATAAAGTATTCGCATTCCTGGAAGTTGTCGGAAAAGATAGCCGAGGAGAGGCCCTGCGGGACGGCGTTGTTCAGTTCGATGGCTTCTTCAAGGTCGTGGTATTTCATCACGTAAAGGAGCGGAGCGAACGTTTCTTCGCAGGTGATGGGCATTTGTTCGGGCATCTCGGCGATGGAGGGGCTGACGTAGTAGGGCGACGGCATATCGGCCATCCGACCGCCTTCCAGTAGGAACCGGCCCTTCTGTTCCCGCACGGTGTCTAATGCCCGGAGATACACCTGCACGGCCTGTTCGTCGATAAGGGGGCCGATGTGGACGGTTTCATCGAGCGGGTGTCCGATGCGGAGCTGCTGATAGGCTTTGAGGAGCTTTTCCAGAAACTCCTCGTAAATATCGGCATGGAGGATGAGCCGCCGGGTGGTGGTGCAGCGCTGTCCGGCGGTGCCCACCGCGCCAAAGATGATGGCCCGCAGGGCCAGGTCCTGATTGGCGTGTGGTGTGACGATGGCGGCGTTGTTGCCGCCCAGCTCGAGGATGGTCCGTCCGAGGCGGGCCGCTACTTTCTGTCCCACAATCCGCCCCATCCGGATCGAGCCGGTGGCCGAGACCAGCGGCAGGCGCGGGTCTTCCGAGATCCATTCGCCGACTTCCCGGCCGCCCACGGCCAGTGTAAAGACGCCTTCCGGCACGTTATTTTCTTTCAAGACGTCGCCGATGATTTTTTGCACGGCCACCGCACATAGCGGCGTCTTTTCGGAGGGCTTCCATACCACCGGGTCGCCGCAGACAGCCGCCACAAAGGCATTCCATGCATACACCGCCACCGGAAAGTTGAAACTGGTGATGATGCCCACCGGCCCCAGCGGATGCCATTGCTCCATGAGGCGGTGATTGGGGCGCTCGGAGGCGATGGTCAGGCCGTATAGTTGACGGGAAAGGCCCACAGCGAAATCGGCCATGTCGATCATCTCCTGAACTTCACCCAGCCCTTCCTGATAGATTTTTCCCATTTCATATGACACGAGAATGCCCAGCGGCTCCTTATATTTCCGAAGGGCCAGCCCGATTTGCCGGACGATTTCGCCGCGCTGGGGAGCCGGCACCTTCCGCCAATACCGGAAAGCTTCCTGCGCCGACGAGACGATGCGGAGATATTCCTGTCGGGTGACGGCCTGCACGCCGCCGATAGACCGGCCGTCCGCCGGAGAGAAACTCTCAATCACCTCTCCGGAGCCGAAGAAAGACGCGCCCAATGAGCCGCCCTTTTCCGAGGGGGTGAGGCCGAGGGTTTGCAGTGCCGATTGAACCTTATCCATGTAATCCATTTGGTAACGATGTTGAGCGGCTGCAAATTTCGGGTATCCAAGCAGAGTCGGTCCAAAAAACGAAAAACCGCAGGCAGTCTTCAAACCGCCTGCGGCTTTCCATCGCACAGCCAAGAGTTTTACACCCAAATCAAAGACCGGGGAAACGACCGTTGAGCCTTTTGTATCACCGGGCGTTTGTGTATATCAAAAGCCGCCTCCCCGGCCTTTTTGTAGCACAAAGGTGAGACCGAATACCCGAAAATCAGGCGGAGCACGTCAAAACAGATCAACAAAAACGGGGGTATTTTTCACAAAGTTTTTCACACTGCCTGAGGGGCGGGTTGCCGTTTTTTTCATTGAGTTTTTCCCAGCGGTACCGAATCGAACATGCGCATGCTAACTTTGGTCGCACAGTCAGCGGCCCGGTGTTTACGTTTAAGCAACTTCACGAGCTGGTTCACGACCTCACGGAAGCGGAAGACGCTGCTTTCAGGCAGTTGTTGCAGCAGCGGCGGAGTGAAAATCTGCGTATTTTATACGAGACCCTTCGGGCGCATTCTCAAGTGGAGCGTTCGGCGTATCGGGATAAGTTGCCTCCGAGATTATACGGGGCGTTGCGGGTATGGCAAGTCCGGCTTCGGGATCTTATTTATGATTTTTTGGCAAAAGGGCCATATGAGCATGGGCCGCTTTTCTGGCTTTTTGGAACGTGGCTGTTGATCCGGCGAGGACTTTGGGGGCCGGCACGCATGCAGGTCGGCGAACTGTTGGACACTTACGCCGCGCTGCCCGAAGAAATGGCGCTGGCCCACCAGCGGGCGAAGATGCTTTCCTATCATTTCGATCGGGGTGATGCCGCGCCCGCTCCCGATTTTCAACAACTTCGCCGCCACATAGCGCACGAGCTGGAAGCCATGCAGACGGCCATGCAGTTTACCCTTGCCGAACAGCATATGGCCGCGCAGATTTATACCAATGTTCTGGACTCGCCGGAAAAAATTCGGGACTGGCAGAATAAACTGGAAGCGTTGAAAACGCATTATCTCACCGTCCAGCGGGATGAACAGAAAAAGAGGTGGGTGGAACTTTCCGAAGCCATGGCGCAGATTGTGTTGTTAGATAAGTTGCGAACATTGAATAAGGCGGCGGAAGCCGATATCATAGAAAAGCGCTGTCTTTTGCTCCAGAAGGTGCAACAAATTGTCGATCGGCTCACACAGGTGATCTCCTCATCGGTGGATGTCGAGACAGCCATTGATGTGATGAGCGCCTACTTTAACGCCGCTATTTTCTTAATGGATGAACGGCGCTATGCAGAAGCTCTCCGGGTGGTTACGAAAGAATACACATTCTGGCGGTCTATTCGTCCGCACCTGACGCCCATGAGGCGGGAGGGAGTGGAAAGCCTTCATCTGATCGGCATCACATCGATTGCCGGTGAGACGATGAATATTACTTATCCGGTTCCGGCACTGCCGAAGTCTTTTCGGGAGCTTCATCGGCGGCGATTTATGGTGCATCAGAAAATCGGGCGCATCCAGGCCGTCCTGTATAAAGCCGCCCATGCCTACGTTATGGGAGACTATCGAACAGCGTTGCAATGGGCCCGAAGAGGGATTCTGGACGAGTTGGTGGTCATGCCGAGCTGGCGGGGACAAACCTTGTTGATGATATGGGTGTGTGTGCTCTTTGAGCAGGGGAGACGGCCTGAATTACATGCGTTGATGACCCAGCGCATCAACCGGTGGCTTTCCGGGTCGCAAGCGGTGCCGGAAGCCGCCATTCTTCGCTTTATTGCGGCCAATGATTATCATTGCCCTTCGCGGGATGCCCTGCAGGGCGTGGATGCCCTTTACCAAACGCTTTATGAAAACGCCCTGTTCATAAGTCGTCACCGACCTGAGGTGCGCTGGTATCCCTATTTCGATTATCTGAGCTGGGCGGAAATGTTGAGGGATGGGAGCCCCTACCGGCGGGTGCTGGAACGCAAACGTGCGGCGGCGGGAATTCCCGACATGGCTTCGATTATGGCAGATGAAGGAATTTATGAACCTGCACCGAGAGCCGCCAGGAAGGGTGTTGCTGGATAAAATCGAGGATATGCGGCATCATCTCCCGGCGGCGGTTCCATTCGGGTTGCAAGAAACATGCACATTCCGGGCTTACCTTCTCCCGCCATTGTCGGGCCCATTCGAGGTCGTGCCGGTTGTAAACCACGATCTTTAATTCGTGGGCCTGTTGGGGAACGGAAGCGTGGGGCGGTTTGAATTTTTTCGGCGAAAAAGTGATCCAGTCGAACACGCCTTGCAGCGGATGGGTGCCCGCCGTTTCGATGTGAATGCGTTTGCGGGGACGCAGTCGTTCGGTGAGGCTGCGGAGGTCGTGCATCGAGGGTTCGCCGCCGGTGATGACGACGACTTCGGGGGAATATTGGAGGATTTCTTCGGTGACGGCATCGACGGGTCGGTAGGCGTCCGGCGGGACGTCCCATGAATAGCGGGTATCGCACCAGAAACACCCGACATCGCAACCGGCCAGCCGAACGAAGACAGCCGGCGTGCCCGTCCAGCAGCCTTCGCCCTGGATGGTCGGAAAGATGGAAAGGACGGGAAGTCGGCTCATAGGCCGCGTCGCCGTCGGGCGATGAGGAGGACGTTCCACAACAGTGAGGCCACCGTCATCGGACCGATGCCGCCGGGCACCGGCGTAATCCACCGGGCTTTGGGGGCCGCCGAGGCAAAATCGACGTCGCCGGTCCAGCGCGGGCCGCGGGCCGACTGGACCCGATGAATGCCCACATCGATGATCACGCTTCCTTCTTTGATCATCTCACCGTCCAGCCAATGCGGCCGCCCCACAGCCACAATCAGGATGTCGGCCTGGCGGGTAAATCGGGCGATGTCGGGCGTGCGGGAGTGGGTCAGCGTGACCGTGGCGTTGCCGGGGCGGCCCTTTTTGCGTTGAAGCAACATGGCCATGGGCTTGCCCACGATGAAGCTGCGGCCCACCACCACGCAGTGCTTGCCTTCCACTTCGATGTGGTAATGGTCCAGCAGGCGGAGAATACCCTGCGGTGTGGCCGGGAGGATGGCCTCAGGATGTTCCCGAAAAAGCCGCCCGATGTTAAGCGGATGAAAGCCGTCGGCGTCTTTGCGCGCCGAGAAGCTGAGGATCAGCGATTCGAGGTCAAGGTGGTCGGGAATGGGCAATTGCAGGATGTAGCCATCGACGAGCGGATCGTCATTGAGGCCTCGGATGGCGTCTTCGGCTTGTTGTTGTGACACATCGGCCGGCAAGGTCAGTTCGTCAAAGTGAAAGCCGACGGATTGGGCGGCTTTCATTTTGTTTTTCACGTAGAGTGCGCTGGCCGGGTCTTCACCGATCCGCACGGCCGTTAGGGCGGGCGGGCGGTGTCCGGCGGCAATCATGGCCTGCACCTGGTCGAAGATTTCTTTTCGCCAGGCTTCGGCGGCTTTTCGTCCGTCAAGCAGTTGTGGTGCCATAGTGATGTTTTGATGATTCATAGCAGGCAACGGCCACGCTCACGGAAACGTTCAACGATTCCATTTCGGGCCGCATGGGGATGCGAAAGATAGCATTTACCTGTTGGAGCGTGCTGTTTGGCAGCCCGCGGTCTTCTGTTCCGGCCAGCCAGATGTGCGGCCGGCGGGCGGGAAGTTCCGACACGGGCCGGTCGCCCTTATTGTCTAGGGCCCATATTTCGATGCCGGCCGCGCGGGCATACCGGAAGGCTTTCGCAGCCGAGTCCACGGCGGCGATGGGCAGCCGGAGGGCGGCGCCTGCGCTGGCATGGATGAGGTCGTTGGAAACGGCCGGCATGCCCTTACGGAGGGCAATCACACCGGCGGCGCCGAAGGCATAGGCGCTCCGGATAACGGCACCAAAGTTCCCGACATTGGTCACTTTCCACAACATCACCCAGTAGGCGGATTCAGTGGCGGTCCGGCCGATTAAATCTTCAAAGGAAAGGATCGGCACGGCATGCATCAGTAGAGCCGCGGGCGCGCCGTATTTTTTCTTGACGGCGTTTGCGGCGGTGAAGGCCACAGGCACGCCGGCTTTTCGGGCCAGGTGGATCACCCGTTCGAGGCGTCCGCCCTGTTGCCGGGGTGACACCAGCAGGCGGGCCGCTTTGTCGGGGCGGCTCAGCAGGGCCTCTTCGATGGCCCGAAGCGAGGTCAGAACCAACGGCGCATCATTCATCGGACAAAGGCGTCAGTGGATGGAGCGTGCCGTTTTCCAGCAGCCATTGCTGATGACACCGGCGGGCCAGTTGCCGATTGTGGGTGGCGATCAGAAATGAGATTTCATATCGCTGGTGAAATTCGACAAAGAGCTGATGGAGGGCTTCGGCGTTGGCCTGATCGAGGTTGCCGGTGGGTTCGTCGGCGAGCACCAGCCGGGGGCGGTTGATAAGCGCCCGCGCCACCGCCACGCGCTGCTGTTCGCCGCCGGAAAGTTGCGACGGAAAGTGGTCTTTTCGGTCGGCAATGTCGAGGGCGGTCATCAACTCGGAGGCAAATGACTTGACGGCCGAATTGACGCCCTTCCCAATCAACGCCGGCATTAGAATGTTTTCCATGGCGGTGAACTCGGGCAGCAGCAAGTGATCCTGAAAAATGAACGCGATGTCCTGATTTCGGAAATGGTCGAGCCGCCGGCCTCGAAGGCGGTGGACGTCCCGCCCACACACCTCGATGGTGCCTTGGTCAGGCTTTTCCAGCGCACCGATGAGGGCCAGCAGGGTGGACTTTCCCGAGCCCGACCGGCCCATGACGGCTGTGAGTCCGGGCTGCTCGATGGTCAGGTTCACCCCGCGCAACACAGCCACGTCACCATACGATTTGTGAAGGTCCTGGATTGAAACCACAGGGCCCGAACAGTGAGGACGGTCAGTCATGGTATAAAAAATAATAGGCTTCTACATTATCCAGATAGGCGCCGTCGAAGCCGGCGTCCACCACACGCTTGATGTAGGCGCTGTCGTTGCCCCAGAGGATGGCCTGCCACTCGGGATGCCAGAACTCCACCCATATCTCGTCCGGATATCCACGGTAAGGTTTTTTCAGCCACGAAGGACGGCCCACTTTCCAGTCCGCTTGCCAGTAGTAGCGCCACTGCTCCGCAGCGCCGATGTTGACGTAAGCAATGACCAATCGGCGGGCGCCGTTGGGCTTACGCTGGAGCGCGTGCACCTGTGCGGGGCTGAGCAGCGTGTCGTGAAAGAACGGTTCGATGAGCAGCAAGTCGTAGGTGGTGGCGGCGAGGCGCTGGACGAGTTCATCGACAGAGGTAAAGGAGTCGTAATTAATGAGGTAAAGGTAGTTGGCCGCTTCTTCGAGGCGGTGGACGGGTCGTTCGTTGGTGTCTTGCAAAGGCGGAATGCGGGAATAGTCGTAGTTGAACGGGTCGCGCACGAAACAGAGAAAGTCTTTCCGGCGGCACGTCCGGCGGGCGCTGTCGATGAGTGCCGCGTCGTTAACCAATTCCGAGACGAGCACAGGCTTTTCCTGTCCGATTTTTTCGGCCATTTCCTGTCGCCTGGGGTCGGTGTGCCCTGCACCGTTGAAATAGAGCTCTTCCACACCCACGCCGGAGATGGCGTTGAAATAGGGCTGGGCCCACGGACGCGACGGGTCGAGGTCTT